>JAOTYW010000199.1 GCA_029861705.1 Flavobacteriaceae bacterium | reverse complement strand
ATGAGGTAGTTTGTTTGCATAGCCCGGAGTTTTTTCATGCTGTAGGTCACTACTATGAAAATTTTTACCAGGTCAGTGATGCAGAAGCTATAAAAATACTTGAAGAAAATAGGCTCAACTAGCCTTTTATGACTGCAGCAGGTTTGAGGCGTGCGACCTTCACTGCCACATTCGCATTGTGTACTGTCTCTACTACCGTGTTAACATCCTTGTAGGCAATGGGTGCTTCTTCAGCTAGTCCTTTGAAGGAACCTGCTTCCACAAAGATGCTTCGTTCCCTTAGTTTTTCTTTTAACGCAGGTGCATTGACTTGTTTTTTAGCAGCTGTTCTGGATAATCTTCTACCGGCCCCGTGACAACAAGAACCAAATGTTTTTTCCATACTCCCTTGAGCTCCCGCCAGAACATATGAACTGGTACCCATGCTGCCGGGAATAATAACAGGTTGCCCAACCTGCCTATAAGCTAATGGTAATTCGGGATTGCCAGCTGCAAATGCCCTGGTTGCCCCTTTTCGGTGCACAATTACCTCTTGGTCATGATCATTTATTCGGTGTTTTTCGATCTTAGCAATATTATGGGCTACATCGTACATGAGATGTAACTGAGAATCTGGTCCAAACATAATTTCCCAGGCCTTTCTAACTTCCCAAGAGATGATCTCACGATTACACCAGGCAAAATTAGCTGCAGCACACATTGCTTTAAAATAATCCTGACCAACATCAGAATCCAATGGTACGCAGGCGAGCTCACGATCCGGAACCTCTATTCCAAAGTCGGCCATTATTGCCATGATCTTTTTGATATAATCTGTGGCTACCTGGTGGCCCAGGCCCCTGGAGCCTGTATGGATCAAAACGACAACTTGGTTTTTATATAAGCCAAATGCTTTGGCTATAGTAGCATCATATATATCTGATACATAATCTACTTCTACGAAGTGGTTTCCGGATCCAATAGTACCTAACTGGTCGGCACCCCTTTTTTTGGCCATATCCGATACTTTTGATGGATCGGCCATAGTCAATCTGCCCAAGCTTTCAATGAAATTCAGATCCTCCGGTTCTCCGTAGCCATTCCTCACAGCCCATTCGGCACCTTCCGTTAAGACCTCCTCTATTTGATTAGCTGAGAGTTTTAGCCAGCCTCCTTTACCCAAACCGGATGGGATCTCTTTATAGAGTTCCTTGGAAAGAGCCTCCATATCCTCTTTGATGTCATTAATGTTTTCAGATGAGGTCAATAATCGCACACCACAATTAATATCATACCCGATCCCTCCTGGCGATATTACGCCTTTGGGGTATTCTGTAGCAGCTACACCGCCAATGGGAAAACCATATCCTTCATGTACATCAGGCATGACTAGTGAAGCCCCACGAATCCCGGGCAGGGATGCCACATTTACTAATTGCACAAGCGAACGGTCTTCCATAATGGCATCTAGCAGTTCTTCCGAAGCCAATATCCGGGCCGGTACTCGCATTCGGTTATAAAATTCTTTTGGGATTTCCCAGAAGTAAGGAGTTAGTTTTTTAATATGACTTTTATAGATCTTCATGATCAAATATCAAAGACAACATAACTAGTCCAATTGCCATTGGCCATCCTATTGACATCGGCTTCATGATACGTAACCGCTTTTATCTCTTCATCCAGCGAAACCATAGGGAAACCAATGATATTACATTTTATTTCATTCTCAGTAACCTTCTGGATGTCCAATTCGCAAAACATTAATTTCTCAGTATACGTCATTGACAAGATCATTGACAGGAAGTCAATCAACAGGCATGTGACATCTACAGCATGCACATGCACCGGTAAACTAACAGGCATACCCTTTACATGGCGGCAAAAATCTTCTTTTAATAAATGCGTCATACCCTTTAGGCCGGCCTGAAAAAGCTCATCCAGCTCTTGTCCCTCGATACGCATCCGTATATCGGCAATATGTGGTATGAACTCATACTTCATAATTTGTCGGTATGGATGGATTATCGAAAACTTTAATAAGGAAACTTAAATAGTTATATAAACCTTAATCCTTTATGCCAAATGTCACTTTAGCATTGACACGATACTGGTCTATCTTATTATCCTTGATAGTTACCTGCATGTCTTGTACATATACAGATTTAACTCCGTCTACTGTCTTGGATACTTCTTTTGCAATGTTCTGGAGTGCATCTTCAAAACTCTCATCTGAATTTCCTAAAATCTCAATAACTTTTAATACGGACATGATTCTTGTGTATTTGATTATCGGTCCAAATATATTTCACTGTCCTGTCTAAAACTATGATATTGGTTAGGTTTCAATATTTGATTTAGCTAAATGGCTGTCGGATAATGGTTTTCCATTTTTCGGGTGCGGCCCTGCGTATATCCGACAAGTATATCTCATGATGTTTGCCAGAAAGCGAATTTCCTTGTTCTTGAATAAATTGATGGACTTTTTGTATCGTGGGACCTTCTTCCGAAAATGGCCCAATATGCATTATCTGGGCGCATGTCCCTTCTTTGTATGTTCTGAATTCCATGAGTGGTAATGCCGGGAGCTCTTTCTTGGATTCAGCCAACCGTTTTGCCTCCTCAACCTCTTGCTCAGAGATAAGATCGGGTTGCATGATCATTGCAGTCCATTTCCAATTAGATTTATCCTCCTGGCTGAATTTTGCCATATCATCGGTCCACCATAATCCTTCTAATGGCATAACCCCATAATCTATGGCACGTGGACCTTTTTTAAGCATGAACTTGAGTGTATAGGAAACAGAATAAAGGGCTTCAATGGCCTGAGCATAGGATTCGGAGGTATTTGGATCACCAACACCATCTATAGCGAGGAAATTAATCTCCGGCACATCGACAACGCTTATCTTAACCGAAGATGCATTGTATAAATGCTTCAGGACTTTTTTGTAATTGATTTTTTCCATGACATTTCATTATAAGTAGATGTTCCCGAAGTATGGAACACCGTTCTTCATACATTTTTTTTCAGTCTTCGTTTATCCCCCAGGGCCCAGTAAATGCCTTTTACTCCCTCGACCCATTCATCATACATATAGATCAGCGCAATTTCCTCTATGGTTTCAATGACGCCTAAAAATATCATCAGGTAAAACAGTGGGTAAACGGGTCCAAAGAATAATAACCAAAGAATAAACACAGATTGTACGATAGCGGATAACTTGGCCAAGTAGGTATGAAATGCAGTGGCTTTCCCGTACTTATTAAAAGCAATCACCATTTGTAGGATGTAGGGGACAAAGGCAATAAGGATCAGTTGATAATTTGCATTGATAAATTCATTTTCAAATACCAACAAACCAATTAAGGCAACAACCAATGTCATTTGATCCCCATAGGAATCTAATTGAGACCCCCTTGCACTGCTGATCTTTAATGCACGCGCCACAATACCATCCATACCGTCAGTGATATAACTAACAAGCAACATCCATATAAAGATCTCCCGGGCACCCATGCCTATCAGGATTAATAATATGGGTGCGGCCAGGATCCGGTAGAAAGATATCCAATCGGCAATATTGAAGGACTTTAACCAAGACATAGTTGTACAATTGTGTACTCAATTTTTATTTTTTTTTAGCCAAGGTTCTCATAACCTATGGTTTTGAACCCTTATAGCCAGGATCATGAATCCTTGAGAAGGTTCAAATCACCTACATTTAAGGCTTCACTGCACGTACAACAACGAATGATCCTTCACCTGTACCTGGTTGAGGCTGTTGAACCGAAGTAATATCTTCTAATTCTCCAAAGAGGGTCTGTGTCCATTGCGGATTTTTAAATCCTACTTCTTTTAGTAGGGTTGAAATTCTAGGGACAGTGTAGAATCGAGCATTGGTGTAAAAAGTACTCTGCTGACCTCGTTCTTTATAGGTAGTAGCAATCGCCTGGTCCCTGTCCAAAAAACCAATGATTACAGATCCTTTATGTTTAAGAACCCTAAAAGCTTCCTCAAAAGCCACTTTGGGGCTATCCAGATGACAAATTGTTACAAACAACACAAAATCGAATCGCAGATCGGCATAAGGCAATCGCTCGGCAATTCCTCCCATTATTTCTATTCCTCTACTCATTGCCACCTGAGCCATGGCTTCCGAAGGTTCTATCCCCTCTTTGATATCCAGAGGCCTTGAAAATCTGCCAGTACCTAGCCCCACCTCAATACCATGGAGGTTTTCCGGTAGTTTGGTAAAATGTTCACGAAGTGCGACAAGCTCTGAGTCATAAACATCGGCGTATTCTTCATACCACTTTTCATATTCATCTACATGATCACTAAAAACTTTAGACTGAACCATAATACTTGTTTTAGGAAACAAGATGTACAATACAATCCAATTATACTATGATATAAATCAACTTGATGTAACTATACTCATCAAAAAACTTACACACTGAATAGAATGGAGATCATTTATTGGATAAGCTGGGATCTTATAAGAAGAAACTCACTTACATTGTGCATATCGATGGCTCCCTCCAGTGTCCCATCGATTCCTGTTACCGGAAAGAAACGCTGGCCTTCTTTACTTACCAAGTCGAAAAATGTCTTTAATTCCTCATTTTTAGTGACTGTCCTGAATTTTTGCTTCATTATATCTTTGATCTTCATGCTGCCGTACTTAACATGACCAATGATATCCTTTTGATACAAAATACCAACAATCCTTTTTTGATCAACCACGATAAAGTGCTTCTCAGTACCGGCCAAAATAAGATCTATTGCCTTCTCAATAGTATCTTCAGGATGCAGGAGCGTAATATTTGTAAGCATTGCATTTTCAATTTGGTAACCTTCTATCATTGATGTTTGCTTTACCATTTGATTTTCGCCGTAGGCACCTATAAAAATGAATAAGGCGATCAAAACAAGGAAGGGATTAAAAAGTA
Source organism: Flavobacteriaceae bacterium (assembly GCA_029861705.1). Taxonomy (GTDB): domain Bacteria; phylum Bacteroidota; class Bacteroidia; order Flavobacteriales; family Flavobacteriaceae; genus HDS-28. The sequence goes on along the minus strand of JAOTYW010000199.1, from coordinate 133 downwards.
AACCAATAACAAAAAAGATAATCGCAAATACTTGTCCGACAGAAGCCGCAATATCCGTTGCCTTAACTCGACCCATACTATAGGAAAGAAGTGCCCGCAAGACCCTGCCACCATCCATAGGAAAGGCGGGGAT
>JAOTYW010000198.1 GCA_029861705.1 Flavobacteriaceae bacterium | reverse complement strand
GATCACCCCCTGGGCGAGCATGGCATCTGCTACTTTTACAAAGCCGGCAATGTTGGCGCCTTTGACGTAATTGCAATAACCATCTTCCTCTTTTCCATATTCGATACAGGAATCGTGGATCTTAGACATGATATCCGTTAGGCGCTCATCGACTTCTTCCCGGGTCCAGCTGATACGCAGGGAATTCTGCGACATTTCCAAACCGGAGGTGGCAACCCCGCCTGCATTGGATGCCTTTCCTGGAGCAAATAAGATCTTGGCCTCATGAAAGGCATGGATGGCTTCGGGTGTGGTGGGCATATTAGCGCCTTCGGCCACACAAGTACATCCATTCTTAATCAGAACCTTGGCAGCATCCCCGTCCAATTCATTTTGTGTAGCGCAGGGAAGCGCAATGTCACAAGGCACATCCCAGGGTTTACCGCTTGCGTGATAACTTGCATTAGGATATTGCTGTAAGTATTCCGAGATCCGGCCTCTGCGGTTATTTTTCAAGTCCATCACCCAAGCCAGTTTCTCTTTGTCTATCCCATCCCGGTCATGAATGTATCCACCTGAATCAGAAAGAGTTACTATCTTGCCCCCTAAATGCAGCACTTTTTCCGCTGCATACTGGGCCACATTCCCGGAACCGGAGATCACCACAGTTTTCCCGGCTATTTCTTGGCCCTGGGTCTTAAGCATACTCTGTGCAAAATACACCGTGCCATATCCGGTAGCCTCAGGGCGGATCAGTGATCCCCCCCAGGTTATTCCCTTCCCGGTCAAAACCCCGGTAAACTCATTGCGCATTTTCTTATACATTCCAAAAAGAAATCCGATCTCCCGGGAACCTACACCGATATCGCCGGCAGGCACGTCTGTATTCGGCCCGATATGGCGTTGCAGTTCGCTCATAAAGGCATGGCAAAAACGCATCACCTCATCATCAGATTTCCCTTTAGGGTCAAAATCTGATCCTCCCTTTCCACCTCCCATCGGGAGGGTAGTAAGGCTGTTCTTAAATACCTGTTCAAAGGCCAGGAATTTCAGGATACTGGCATTCACTGATGGGTGAAAACGCAGCCCTCCTTTATATGGGCCGATGGCTGAATTCATTTGAACACGGTATCCCCGATTTACATGGATCTCCCCATCGTCATCTACCCAGGCAACCCGAAAAGAAATGAGTCGCTCCGGCTCCACCATGCGAAGGAGGATGTTTTTTCCGTAATAAATATTGTTTTGAGTAATGTAAGGGATAACGGTTTCGGCTACTTCCTGAACCGCTTGAAGGAATTCCGGTTCGTGGCTATTTCGCAGTCGAACCTCATCCATAAAGGCATTGATTTTTTCTTCCATCAACCTGGTGTTATAAAGGGATTAATTAATGAATTCTGAATCTGAGCACAAAATAATGGTATTTCCACAAAATGAACTAGCTTTTTTTCAGATTTCATTAAACTCAGGCTAATGCCTGCTCCAGGTCGGCGATTAAGTCTCGGGCGTCTTCGATCCCAACACTGAGTCGGATCAAAGAATCTACCACGCCGCTTTTTTCCCGCTCTTCTTTTGGGATACTCGCATGGGTCATGCTTGCCGGGTGGCCTGCCAGGCTTTCTACCCCGCCCAGAGATTCGGCCAGGATAAAGAGTTCCAGTTTCTCCACGATCTTTACGGCATCTTCATAGGTCCCGCCTTTGGGAATAAATGAGATCATCCCGCCAAAGTCAGTCATCTGGGAACGGGCTATATCATGATTGGGATGATCGGAGAACCCGGGCCAGTATACTTTTTCAATTTTAGGGTGATTCACCAAATATTCGGCAACGCTCCTTCCATTTTCACAATGCCGCTGCATGCGTACATGCAAGGTTTTGATCCCCCGCAGCACTAAAAAGCTGTCCATGGGGCCGCAAACGGCCCCGCTGGCATTCTGGATAAAAAATAATTTATCTGCCAGCTCCTTGTCTTTGACGATCAGCGCGCCGAGTACTACATCGGAATGGCCGCCCAGGTATTTAGTGGCTGAATGCATGACGATATCTGCACCCAGATCCAGAGGGCGCTGCAGATAAGGGGTAGCAAAGGTATTGTCTACTGCCAGCAAAAGCGAATGGGTTGCGGACAGCGCTGCTACGGCTTTCAGATCGATGACATTCATCATCGGATTCGTAGGCGTCTCTACCCAGATAAGTTTTGTCTTTTTATTGATCTTTTCTTCAATACGGCCAACATCTTCCATCCCCACAAAGTGAAATTTTATGCCATATTTCTCAAAGATCTGTCGGAATAAACGGTACGATCCCCCGTAGAGGTCATTGGTGGAAACCACCTCATCACCCGGGTTCAATAATTTGATCACGGCATCCATGGCCGAAAGTCCGCTTGCAAAAGCGAGGCCGTATTGCCCATTCTCAATGCTCGCTAAAGATTTTTCTAAGGCATGGCGGGTAGGATTCCCGGAGCGCGAATACTCATAGCCCTTATGTCCGCCCGGCGTTGTCTGGGCATAGGTAGACGTTTGATAAATGGGCGGCATAACAGCGCCGTAGGCTGCATCCGGTTCTTGTCCGCCGTGGATCGTTTTACTGTTAAAATGGAGATCGTTTTTACTCATAAGGAAATTTCTTGAAGCAAAAGTAACGGGAAGTTTTGGAGTACACAATGAAGCCCTATTTTTGTACAAACCCAAGCATGAACAAATTTTTACTTTTTCTTACTGTGCTTCTGCTTGCCAGTAGCTGTCGCGATGAACAATCGCTTGGCATGCTGCCTATGACTTATATGCAAGACGATCCCAAGGTACAGCTGCAACTTCCCCAGGCCGATTCGACGATACAGCTCGGACGCGCTGTCAATGAAGCGTTAGAGGAAGAAGTGATCGCCTTGCTCGCTTTTGATGAAGCACTGGATATTGAAGATATCCCCATGGCCGTCCAATCCTTTTCTGCCGGCTATACTGAGCTTATTGAAAATTTCCCTGGAACTCCTGAATGGGAGGCCAGCGTATATGCGAGCATCAGTTTTGAAGATGCCCATATACTTTCCATAAAAATGGAATCCTACCTCTTTACCGGAGGCGCCCATGGCTATGAAGAAGTGCGCTTTTTAAATTTCGACAAGCGACGGGGGCGTGAGATAGAAGGCATTAATATGTTTACCAATTTCGGGCCTATCCTGACAATGGCTGAAAATGCTTTTCGCGAAATGCACAACATCCCGGAAGAAGCCAGTATTAACAGCACCGGTTTTATGTTTGAAGGCGAAGTTTTTTATTTGCCTGATACGATCGGATTTGATAGCCATGGTATGGTCTTGTACTACAATCAGTATGAAGTGGCCAGCTATGCAGACGGACCCATCAGGATCTCCCTGCCCTGGGTAGATGTGCAACCCCTACTTAGAAATAAATATAGGCCTTAGACCGGCTTTGGATGCTGGACCGCTTTTAATAAGGCCAGGACGGTTCCTAAATGTATGCCTTCGTGAAAACCGTTAAAAATGATGGCTTCCTCGATCGTATTCAAGGTCACATTGGCACTGGTCTCATAAGAGGAATATTTTTTGAACTTCCCGGCTGCATAATCTGCTTGTGCCTTCTCTACCGTATCGAACAACAGCTTTTTCATCGCTTCGATCTCCGAATCCTCTGGCACCTCCTCCGGCACAGTCCCTTTTTTGAACTTTTTAGCCAGCTCCATGTTCATCGTATAGGGCAAGTCGCTCAAGCCATAGAGCAGGCCTTGTTGTACGGTCACTGTATGGCCAATATTCCACCAGATGTTGTTTTTAAAGCCGGACGGGATGGCACAAAGCACATCTTTGGGCGTGTTTTTAAGGATGGAATACAGGAATTTACGGTTCTGTAAGGAGATCTCGAAATGCTTGTCCATTGGGTAGAATTTAGTCCCACTAAAATACCAAATTTTTAGCCCGAAATCGGCATCTTTGTAAGACAAAGCCGGAATCATGACCAACACCATTTTCCACCTTGGCAGCTGCAGTACGTGCCAGCGTATTTTAAAAGAATTAGAACCCCTGGATGGGCTAAAACTGCAGGAGATCAAATCCGAGCCTATAAGCGAAGATCAATTAGAGGAATTAAAGTCGTTGGCAGGGAGTTATGAAGCTTTGTTTTCCCGAAGAGCCATGCTATTTCGCCAGCGCGGCCTGCATGAAAAGTCGCTTTCAGAAGCCGATTATAAACAGCTAATCCTGGAGCACTATACCTTTCTCAAACGGCCTGTTGCCGTGATAGACGGAGCCATTTTTGTAGGCAATTCTAAAAAAGTAGTGGCCGCGGCCAAAGAAGCCCTGCATCCGTGAGCAAGCGCAACCTCGCCATCCTCGCCGCTGTTGGTGCCGCTACTATTTACGGCATCAACCATACCCTGGCTAAAGGGGTGATGCCTATGTATATAAAACCTTTTGGGTTTATCATGTTGCGGGTCGTTGGGGCGACGATCTTATTCTGGGCGATCAGTTTTTTGGGTCCGCGTGAAAAGATAGATCGAGAAGACTGGGGGCGACTCCTTTTTTGTTCTTTCTGCGGGATGGCCGTGAATATGCTGGTCTTCTTTAAGGGCCTCGACCTGTCTACGCCCATTAATAGTTCTGTTTTGGTGACTACAACACCTATAATCGTAGTGGTTTTGTCGGCTATTCTGATCAGGGAAAAAGTAAGCTGGCGCAAGGCGATCGGGATCGGGATAGGACTCGTGGGTGCTGTAGTCCTTATTTTATACGGGCAAGAGATCCGCCAGGATGCACCTAATATTCCGCTGGGGAATTCCCTTTTTTTAGTCAATGCACTTTTCTTTGCCCTCTATCTTATCCTGGTCAAAAAACTGGTCGATAAATACCATCCCTTTACCCTGATGAAATGGCTCTTTTTGGCTGGCATCTTTATCAATGCCCCGGTTGCTTTAGGCGAATTTCTTGAAGTTGAATGGACAAGCCTTCCTGTAGACGTGATGGCAAAAATGGCATTTGTGGTAATAGGTACTACCTTTTGCGCCTACCTCTTTAACCTCTTTGCGCTTACCCAATTAAAAGCCTCTACCGTAAGTTCGTTTATCTACCTGCAG
>JAOTYW010000197.1 GCA_029861705.1 Flavobacteriaceae bacterium | reverse complement strand
GAGTGTCACTTCCTTTAATAATCATATCTCAGGTAAGTATGGCTATGCCCAAATACCGGATCGTTATAAAGAGATCCTAATGCCAGAAGTCCATCTTGTAGATTTAAGGGAGCAACATCGAAAGAAGATTATCAAAGGGCACTTTTCGCTACCGCTCTTAGAGGCGATTCACGAGACTTTGACCAATGAAGAACAAGTAATTCTATTCCAGAACAGGCGAGGCTATTCTCCTATTGTAGAGTGTAAGACTTGTGGTCATATTCCCCAGTGCCAGAATTGTGATGTCAGCCTTACCTATCACCAATACCGCGGAGAATTACGTTGTCATTACTGCGGCTATCACGAAACGCTGGAAGCAGGTTGCGTGGCTTGTGGAAACCAAAGTTTAGATACAAAAGGATTGGGTACTGAGCAGGTGGAGGCTGAATTGGGCACACTATTGCCAGATGCCCGGGTGATGCGGATGGATTATGATACAACGCGTGGCAAGCACAGTTATTCCAAGATCATCACGGCTTTTGAAAAACGGGAAATTGATATCCTTGTGGGCACTCAAATGGTCACAAAAGGCTTGGATTTCAGGCATGTGAATCTGGTAGGCATCATGAATGCAGACACGCTTTTGAACTTCCCTGACTACAGAGCTCATGAGAGGGGTTTCCAATTGCTAATGCAAGTGGCCGGCAGGGCAGGGCGGACTAAGAAACAGGGGCAAGTGATCATTCAGACCTATCAACCGGTGCATCCTGTTTTAACACAGGTATTGCACGGAGATTACGAAGCAATGTTTGCCAGGCAGATGGAAGAACGGAAACAGTTCAGATATCCGCCTGCATATCGAATTATTCGTATTGAATTCAAACATAAGGAATACCAAAGAGTACAGGAGGGTGCGTCCTGGTTTGCCAGGGCGTTAAGACAGGAATATAGCACTCATGTATTGGGGCCGGAATCGCCATTGATCAGTAGACTCAGAAATCAATACATCAAGCAGCTACTGATTAAAATTCCGCTGGAAATGTCATTGGCAAAAACGAAAAATAGCATTAAAAGAATCGAAAGATCCTTTAATGCTATTTCCCTGTACCGGAGTATCCGCGTGATCTATCACGCAGATCACATTTAATTAGACATTATTCAATGCCTCTGCAAGCTCCGATTTTTTATTGCGACTAAGCGGGATCGAGCGTCCACTGACTTCAACATTTTTACTGTTAAAGCGTTCAATTTTTTCCAGGTTCACAATATAGGATTTGTGTATCCGGAGAAATTTTTCGGACGGTAATCGCTGCTCAAAAGCCTTCATGGTAGAAAGGATTACAATATTGGCTTCATCCGTTACCAGTTTAATATAGTCTCCAAGAGCCTCTATCCACTTTATTTCGTTAAGAATTACTTTTCTTTTCTTGAGATTGCTCTTTACGAAAATGTGCTCCTCATCTTCGTTTACCTTGTGAATTTGCTCATACTTGCTTACAGCACGTTTTACCGAAGCATCAAAACGCGCCAAAGTGATAGGCTTGTGTAGATAATCCGTAACGTCGTAATCAAAAGCTTTTAAGGCATAATCTGGTTTTCCTGTGATCAGGATCACCTGAGGGCGGTTTTCTAAAGATTCGAGCAAGTCGAAACCACTGATTATGGGCATCTCGACATCCAGAAAAATGAGATCTACCTCATTGTTCTTAATGCCATTCTTTGCTTCAATAGCATTACTATATTCGGCAACCAGTGCAAGATTTGGGTGGTTATTAACCAACTTAGCGACTGCCATACGCTGCATTGATGAATCATCAACTACAATACTTCTAAGTTTCATAAATGGGTTGATTTGTGGGGTTAAATCATCGACAAATTACATAAAAAGTCCGATCAACTACAATAAAAGTTGTGAACATGGTCTAAAATCTTGTGTAGATGCCAATAATTGATGTTTTAGCTTTATAGGTTAAGTTCAAATTTGATAATTCTTCTACCAATAACGAAGAAATTCTTAAATTCTTGTAGGTAGGAGTAAATATTCTTACTTTTGCAATCCTAAAATTCAAACTAAATATGAACAATTACGAAACTGTTTTCATTCTTAATCCCGTTCTATCTGATACACAGATAGAGGAAACAGTAAAGAAATTTGAAGGTTTTTTAACCAAAAATGGGGCCAAAATGGTAACCAAGGAAAATTGGGGACTCAAGAAACTGGCCTATCCGATCCAAAACAAAAAGAGTGGGTTTTACCATCTTTTTGAATTTACCTCCGATGGAACAGTCATAAATCCTTATGAACAGGAATTCAGGCGAGATGAGCGCGTCATGCGTTTTCTAACTGTTAAGTTAGATAAGCATGCAGTAGCATGGGCTGAAAAACGAAGAACAAGGTTAACTGAAAAAGCATCTTAAGGTATGGCTTCTATAGAACAACAAGCAAAAGGTAAAAAGGACGGGGAGATCAGATATCTGACCCCATTGAACATTGAGACTAATAAACAAAAGAAATACTGCAGGTTTAAAAAATCAGGTATTAAATACATTGATTATAAAGACCCTGATTTCTTGATGAAATTAGTAAACGAACAAGGTAAAATTCTTCCAAGAAGGCTAACTGGGACATCCCTGAAGTATCAACGCAAAGCGGCCCAGGCTATTAAGCGGGCTCGACATTTAGCGCTAATGCCTTATGTTGGCGATTTATTGAAATAATAAAGAAATTAGTATGGAACTCATATTAAAAGAAGACATAGTCAATCTTGGATTTAAAGATGATATCGTAAAAGTCAAGAATGGCTACGGGCGAAACTTTTTGATCCCAAAAGGAATGGCCGTTTTAGCCACTCCTTCAGCAAAGAAGGTTTTAGCCGAGAATATCCGGCAAAAAGCGCATAAGGAAAAGCAGGAGATCGAAGAAGCAAATACGCTTGCTGAAACACTTGGCACTTTGGAAATCAAGATCCCAGCAAAGGTTGGATCTGCCGATAAACTATTCGGATCTGTTTCAAATATAGATCTTGCAGCGGCCCTTGAAAAGGAAGGCCACGAGATTGAAAAGAAATATATCATGGTAAAAGGAGGCATGGTAAAACGACTTGGTAATTACGAAGCGAAGATCAGACTTCACAGAGAAGTAAACCTTACTCTACCTTTTGAAGTAATTGCCGAAAAGAAGAAGTAGGAAATTATTCATGAAAATCTTGAAAGAGCTATGCCTGCATAGCTCTTTTTTTTTCTTATTTTTAACATCAGCAACTATTTTAACTAACTCAAAAACACGATTCATGAAAATTAGATTTTTTTCATTCCTGTTGCTTCTTTTTGTTGGATTAACGGGAACAGCCCAGGTAACCACTTCTAACATGAGAGGTACGGTCACCGATGATCAAAACGTTCCCTTATTAGGCGCCAATGTTATTGCTGTTCACATCCCGACCGGCACAAGGTATGGCGGTATCAGTAATGAGGATGGTAGATATAATCTCCGGAACATGCGGGTAGGAGGGCCTTATGAAGTAACCATCTCATATGTGGGATTCGCGGAAAAGTCACAATCAGACATCTTCCTTACGCTAGGTAAAACATACATTCTGGATGCATCTCTCAGACCAGAAGCCCAAGCACTTGATGAAGTGATCGTGGTTTATGATCACGATGTCTTTGGGAATGATCGTACAGGAGCTGAAACAAGTATTGGTTCTCGTGAATTGACCAGACTACCGACTATTTCCAGATCTGCTGCTGATTTTACCCGACTTGAACCCACAGCTTCATCGGGTACCTCAGGTATTTCTTTTGGAGGTAGAAATGATCAGTATAATAACTTCTCCCTGGATGGAGCCATCTTTAATAATCCCTTTGGATTAGACGCGGCAACCCCCGGAGGACAAACCAATGCACAACCAATTTCTCTGGATGCGATCGATCAAATCCAGGTCACGACTGCACCTTATGACGTAACTCAGGCGGGATTCACCGGCGCATCTGTAAACGCAGTTACAAAAAGTGGAACCAATGAGTTTTATGGCACTGCCTATGGATTTTTCCGGAATGATGACCTTACCGGAGGTAAAATTGAAGGCAGCGATGTCTTCAAAACAGGCTTGAAACAAACTCAATATGGATTAAGTATCGGCGGACCTCTCGTAAAAAATAAGCTATTCTTTTTCTTTAATTATGAAAACGATGACCTGACAGAACTTGGTACAGCAGGATTTGTACCCAATGCCGGGCAGGGAACCTTAAGCGAATCTAGGGTGACTGCAGCGGATTTTAGAACTGTTGACAACCTGTTGCGCCAGGTTGTTATCGGACAAGACGCACAAGGGAATGATATTTTTTATAACCCGGGTCGTTATGAAGGCTTTAATTTTGCTCAGGAATCAGAAAAGGGGATCATCAAGCTCGACTGGAATATTAATGACAAGAATAGGCTTGCCGTTATATATAACTGGTTGACAGCTGCCAAAGATAAACCTGCCCACCCTACGGCTCTTGGTTTCCGCGGTCCAAACTCCTCTACCTTACAATTTGAAAATACCGGGTATGAGATCAATAATAATATCAAATCTGTACAAGTTGAATTAAACAGTCAGATTTCAGATGATGCCTCCAATAAGCTTCAAATAGGATTTACGCATTTTGATGATTTTCGTGATCCTTTGTCAACCCCGGCACCTACCATTACGATATTGGATGCTGCGGGCGCTTCTAACTATATTATTGCAGGGCATGAACCTTTCTCTATAAATAACAGGCTGGACCAAAAAGTTTTTCAGTTTACGAACAACCTTAATTACTATAAAGGCAGCCATACGTATACAGTAGGTTTCTCCTTTGAAAAATTCAATTTCGACAATTCATTTAATCTTGGGGTTTATGGAGCACAAGGGGTATTTTTCCCTACAACCACGATCACAGACTTTCCTGATTTTGCCAGTTCCGGGGCCTTACAGGCTGCCTTCAATGGGGCTATTAACGCCGATAGAGGATTTAATACCGCCGGCACAGGTAATCCGGGTGGATGGGCACTTTCAGAGCTTAATGTAGGTCAAATGGCATTTTACCTTCAGGATGAATGGGATATCAACTTGAAATTCAAGCTG
>JAOTYW010000027.1 GCA_029861705.1 Flavobacteriaceae bacterium | reverse complement strand
AGAACAATTGATCAAAGGAAGAGTGATGAAATATGCTCGGATGATGGAAAATGATCTGCCCGATCTGCACAATACGGATTTGTCCAAGATTCATGACTATTACAATGCCATTGAGGATATTTTTAAGTGTGTAGAAGGTGAAAGCCACATCCGACATGATCATTCCTTGGCCTACAGGCATCGAAATAAAAAAGTGTATAGCTACCAGGCGTATACGCATCAGGAACTAACTGGCTTGGTAAATATGATCTACCACGATGTTTTTAAACCCAAAATACGGATGAATCAAACATTGGCACCCCAGTTTTTTTCAGATTGGGAACTAGCCTTGTTTCAAATAACCAATAGCAAATTTTTGGGAATAGACGATCGGAAAATGCTTACCGAGAAGCTAAAAATTAACGTTCCCAAAGGTTATTTCCCTGGAAGATATATTAAACATGAATTGGAATACTTTGTATTGCAACCCATTCGGGCTCAATTAAAACTTTCTATAGAAGAAGAACTTACATATGATATTCTGAAAACCAGGGGACAGAAACTACAGAAAGTGTACATCTTCATTCATGAACCACGAATAACCAAATGGTTCTCTGGTGCCAATATCAAAGAGTATCTCGAGCGGGAAAATGAACCGGAACTTAGTATTCTTTATAAGAATGGAGCAATTGAAATAATAGAAACCGAACAATGGTCTGAGGGAGTACATTTTCCGCAAATGGGTGCTAAAGCCATTAAAATACTTAGGAAGATCAAAGAATCTGACGGCTTTTTGATTACCAATGGTGAAAATGCCGCTATGATGACCGATATTATTGAGATCGATCATTTCCACATTGGAAAGGCAAGAAATAAAATGACCGCTAAAATTATGGGTATTCCAAAGAACAGTGGATTTATTCAATTCGTTCCGGCAGGTGTCAGAACAACCTTGGCCTATCCAACGCCAATTCAGACCTCCAAAGACTTTGACAATGCCTTGAAAAGCGAGCTGTATAGTTCCCTAGAAAGAAAAATTGGAGAAAAAAAATTACTGAATATCCTCTCCAAGGATGCCATAGAAAATGGAACCCCAATTAACGCGCTTCTTTTAAAATTGGAAGAGGAAATAACCAGAAACAAAACGGTTGAAAGAGTGAAATCCTCTTTTGCCGGAGGTGTTTACGAAGACGGACTGCCCTGGAGCGGTGTAATAGCAGAAATCGACACTAAAAAAAATGCCTGGAAATTTGCAGCTCATATTGCGAATAATAAACCAAAGAATGTTCCTGGACTTATCAAAGAATATAAAAAGAGAAGTCATAACCAAAACAAGATAGAACTGGCCTGGAATGGAGGCTATATCCTTAATCCTGAATTGGTAGGTAAACTAGGATTGCCCGAAACATACATTGGCTCGCCCTTAGGTTTGCTAATTATGGATCATAAAGTATTTTGTCCTCCGCTGTTCAATAAACCTGCATTCATAATTTATAAGGATGGCTCCATAGACATAAGGAAAGTTAATTCTAGCTCGGGATTTAACATAAAGGGAGGGAAAGAAGAAATGGTCTTTAATCCTGGTAACTATAACAAACATAGTTCTTCTGAAACCTGTTATTATGATCTTTTGTACCCCCAAAAAGAAATAAAAGGGAATGGTAATTTCATCATTAGAATAGCCGGAAATACTGTTAAGCAAATAATTCCCACAAGTTTGAATGAGAATGTTCCTGTTATCCCGGTGGGGATCACTCTATCCATTCCGCCAAAATTATTTTCTGATAAACTATACAGGGAAGGGAAAGCCTTGAAAATAGAGCTTCTAGAGCCGGAAAAAGATCCTTACCATTGGAAGGATATCACATATGCAATTGAGGCTGGGCCCTTGTTGATAGATAACGATGCACTTGCCGTGAATATGGAGGTAGAAGGTTGGACGACGTCTAATTCTATTAAAACCCAGGCTGCAAGATTAGATTTTACCGACATGAGGGGACCTAAGATTGCCGTGGGTATAACTAAAAAAGGCAAACTCATGGTGCTCATGGTGAATGGTAGAATTAGAGAATCTGTGGGAGCAACTCATTTCGACATGGCCGACATTCTGTTAAAGTACGGAATGTACAAAGCAATGGGCTTCGATCCAGGTGGCAGTAGTACTCTTGTGGTAGATGGCAAGATCATGAATATTTCGCCCTATAATAAAAATTACGAAGAAGATATCTATTCTCTTCCTCCCGAACCACGCTTTGTTGCCAATGCAGTTATGGGGTGGATTGAAAACGAGAATTGATAAGAGAGATGAGAAAATTGAAGGAATAGTAGCGAATTCCTGAATACTATGATAGTAAAGCTGTAATACTAAAAAAATAAATAAGGACTCATTTAATAAGAAATGAAACGGGGATAGTAGATAAATAGTTTTTTACTGTCTAATCTGATTACGCAAGCTTAGCTTTATTTCTTTTCGTTTTAAAAGACAAAGCCTTTTTTACTCTGCTATTTTTAAACTTATAAACACGAGCAACAGGATTCTCCTTAATAGAAGAAGTAACAATGCTCATTTTAACAGTATTAACCTTAGCTTCAGAAGAAGTATCCTGAGCTTGGGCAGCTAGTCCGATAAAAAGGATAAAGATTAATGTTATAAGCGTTTTCATGTCTTGCGTTTTACATAATAAAAACGCAGCAGTGGGCATCTTACCGGGTGGTAAATCGCTGAAACCGCCTTATTTTTCGGTATTTGACAGAAACTGGGTTAAAATGCAAAAAACTATCAATGAGTGTAATTCACCTTAAAAACACTAGGGCGATATTAGGGGTACTTAATCGGGATTTGAGCCTTAAAATTTCATGAAAATATTGGGGTTGGGGCAAGTTTTCTTTATAAGATGGAATATAATACCTTAAAGGGTTATACTTTTAATGGCATATCTTTTATTCTATTTGACCGTCATCTAAACCTGATATTCATGAGAAAAATCACTGAAAAAACGAACTTCCTGTCAAGTACAATGTTGTTATTAATGATATTAATTGGATGCAATCAGGATAAGCGATCAAAAAAATCTTCTGCTGAAGTAACTGCTTCTGAAGAGAAGTCAGATGGTTGGAAAATAGATTTTTTTGATGATTTTAAATCATTCAATCCGGAAAATTGGCAGGATCAGAGAATATGGGTGAATAATGAAAAGCAATGCTATGTACCTGACAATCAATTTGGAACGAGGGAAGTCAGTAATGGATCATTAAAAATCAAGGTGAAAAATATCGGGGATCAAATAAGCTGCGATAATTTGGATAAGCATGGGAAGCAGCATCCTGAAACGCAGTATGTAGCGGGAAGGATCGCCTCAAAAAACCGAAAAGAATTTATCAAAGGTAAATGGACAGCCAGGTTACGACTTTGGGGTGAAAGTGAGGCAAGTATGTTCCCGGCATGGTGGATCCTGGGAGCTCAGAATAATGAGTCTCCTGTTCAGGACCCCGATGAAAATATTTGCTGGCCACTCACCGGATCAGGAGAAATTGACATTTTTGAGCATCACGGGGATTATGGGGGAGATCATTTTACGACTGGCGCCATCAAAAGCCTGGGCGAATGTGATAAAGGGGATTGGATGAGTTTACGCACTAATGTTGAGTCCTCTTTAAATGAATACCATACCTACTCAGTAGAATGGGAAGGTAGTGATCTGGTGTATCGGGTAGATGACAAGGAGGTATATAGAAATGTAGGAGAAGGAGATAAGTACCCGGAACCCATGTTTGCAATTTTAAACTATGCCAAGATCACAGATTCCCCTATGGAAGGAGAATGGGTTATGGAAGTAGATTGGGTAAAACACGAATCCCGTAATTGAGAGAGCTAAATAACCGGCCAATTGGCCTAAGCTTTAATCAGCATTGTCAGCCATAAAGTAGAATCAAAACCGGCATAAAAGGGAAGAAATGAGATTATTTAAAAACCACGGTCCTGTTGTTGTAAACTAGGATCTTGCGCTTTAAATGTTTTTTAACTGCCCGGGCTAATACTACTTTTTCAAGATCCCGTCCTTTAACGATCAAGTCTTCTATGGAATGCGCATGATCTACATGAACGACATCCTGTTCTATAATTGGCCCTTCGTCGAGAACTTCGGTAACATAATGGCTTGTGGCCCCTATGATCTTTACCCCTCTTTTATAGGCTGAATGATAGGGCTTCGCTCCCGGAAATGCAGGTAAAAACGAATGATGAATGTTTATTATCGAATTCTCGTAATTAGATATAAACCTGTTAGAAACAATTTGCATGTAACGAGCCAGCACGATAAAATCCACTTTTTGGGCACTTAATAAATCAAGCTGCTGTTTTTCAGCAATTTCTTTGTTTTCAATTGTAACAGGGATATGGTAAAATGGAATTTTAAAGGCATCTGCAATGGGTTTCAGATCTTTGTGATTGCTTAAAATTAAGGGGATCTCAACATCCATTTCCCCTGACTTATATCTGCCCAAAAGGTCATAGAGACAATGATCGTATTTTGAAACCATCAGCGCCATAATTGGCTTCTGCCTATCGGAGAAAATGTCATAGTCCATATGAAATTGCTTGGCCGGACCCAATTCAAATTGTTCGTGAAATCGTGAGGCTGAATCTTCGTTACTAAAAACGCATTCTATTCTCATAAAGAAGGTCTTTTCCTGACCATCAACATGTTGATCTATGTAAACAATATTCCCTTCATTTTCTGCAACACAATTTGTTGTGATTGCAATTATACCTTTTTTGTCTTCACAACTTATCAGGACGGTTAAACGCATTCGTATATATTAATTAATTATCAACGAGTGAAAAATAGTGACAAAGGTATTATTTATATCGCCTAAAAATATTTGCTCGGGAATAAACCAATCTTGAAAAAGTAAAGATCGGTGCGAATGTGATCAGTATTTATTAAGAACGAGAAGGTGACGCATACGCCTTAAAGGTCTTTACAAAAGAGTTGGATTGGAAGATTGATGTCTTGCCTACCTCGGGATATAAACTAGAGGATTCTCAATCTACTGATGATCACTAACCGGAGAATTACTTTATTAAAAAGTAGTTTTGCTTTTGACTTAATACCCCTCCTGAACCCGGGTAGTTGAAGTTTATCGGTTTCTTCTATCAATTGGGTATATAAGACGCAAATTCTTCTATGCCCCACTGAGATTTGAAAGTATTTGCTATATACACCCCGACTTGCAAATATGTCAGGCAAGCATGTAGGAATTGGCACTTCTTCAAATTCGTAGCAATAGGGGGTGAGTGCTCTTTTAATTAAATTCAGCTCATATGCTCGATCTCATTCTTTAATTGATCGATGATCCTTGTAATAGTCTTAATAAGACTACCTTGAAACTCAATTATTCCACCTAACACAGTTACATTGAAATTCAATACTTGTCTGTACTCGGGATTATTTATGAATGAATTGTAATCTCTTGGCACCATAGATTGAAATTGGTATGTGCTAAATGCCGACATCAGCATAGGTTTGACGTAATTGTTATTATGCTCAATTAAGACACGTTGTTCTAGTTCCTTATACAGATTCACATAGCTTGTATAAAAATCTGAAATGCTTATCCTGAGCGAATCATTTGATATCAGGTTTACACCGGATCTTGTAATATTGTCAAAAGTGGTGCTGTTAATTGAAAATGTACTGAAGGGGAATAAAATGGCAAAATGAGGATTGAGAGAATCCTGATATGGAGAAGATCGCTCCATTTGATCAAGAATGATCTGATTTGATGACATACTCCGTTCAAATATTCTTTTGTCGCCTACAATGTCCTCCAGACTTTGTTCTAAATCTGCCTGTAATTCTTTTAATGCTTTTAATTCCTGATCCTTTAGTTTTTGATTTTCATTCCAATTATTGACTTGCAGGGCTAAAAGGATCCCTATCATTACAAGTAAAATTTCTCCAATCGCATATTTCAAATAGATCTGAATATTATTATTGGCGACTAATTGCTTACGGATCTTTTTGAAAAAGCGTATCATTATATAATAAAAGCAGAGGGAACCTATAAGGTAGGAATTATCTTGAAATACCTTCCTGGAACAAAGCCAACAGTATTTATAAGCAAACTTGCTTTTTTCATCCCTGAATCCCTCTTATTTTAGCCCTCCCTAATTGGCCCCGTAGCCTGCCGGCAGGGTTTCCTAAACTTTAGATGCAAGTTCGATTCTTGCCGGTATTATAGCTAACTGACAGGACCTGTACGACAATGTTTTAATAAGCCCTGTGTTTGAAAGAAATCTTTTCTGGGATTCGGCTCTAGAAATCAGCGTCGTAAATACCCTCTCCAATGGGTTCTTTTCCGGTTCTTACGTGCCCCAGATTTAAATTGATATTATAGCTAAAGTAAATTGGCTTTTCATTTCTCAAGATGTCCAAAATATTGGGATACATTGACATTGGATAGCGTAAATAGACTAATTTATTTCGCTTGTCGTAATTGTTTTCAGCCACGTTTTTATTGTCAGGATAGAAATTAATTTGTAAAACAAAATCATCATTATCATAACATTTTATCAGGGCACGTGGATAAACACTATTTTTATCAGCACCTCCGGATTGAAAGTGAACCCAATAGAGCGTTATTTCACTATTTATTACCTTCATTTTATCTTATTTTTAGTTGTTTTTGAGGCGATAAGATAAAGATTATTTCGCTAGATATAATTAGATTTTGAAGAATATAAAAGCTTTAATTTTTACGAGAACCTATTCTATGTTCAAAAGAGAGTGTGAACCCTTGCTGAAAGTTCTATTTACGATGCTGTACGCAAAAGGGTAGGGCTTATGGACTTTGGGGTTGTTTAAATACAATTGTCTTGTTATCGGACACCAGAACATTTTGCTTCCAACGCTGCTTGTGGCCCTATAATTTTAACCCCTCACTTGGGAGAGGGATGGTGATTTTCAACTGCATGATCTTATTACGCCAGCTTAGCTTTGTTTCTTTTCGTTGTAAAAGACAAAGCCTTTTTTACTCTGCTATTTTTAAACTTATAAACTCGAGCAACAGTATTCTCGTTCGTAGTAGAAGTAGCAATGCTCATTTCAATAGTAATAACCCTAGTTTCAGAAGAAGAATCCTGAGCTTGAGCAGCAACTCCGATAAAAAGAATAAAGATTAAAGTTAAAAGCGTTTTCATGTCTTGCGTTTTTCTATAATTAAAACGCAGCAGGGCGTATCTTACCGGGTTGTAAATCGCTGAAAACCCCTTATTTTTCGGTATTCGACAGAAAACAAGCTAATGTGCAAAAAATCATCGATGAGCGTATAGAACCCCCAAAACACCTAAGCGATATTAGGTGTGTTTTATCGGGTTTTTACCGATTTATATTCAACACATTATAAGGATTAGGGCAAGTTGTAATCGTAGGATGGGATTTAATGCTTAGTTAGCGGGCCGTTTTTAATAGTATACAAGGCCGTTTAAGCATGTTTAAAGCTCCTAAAGAGCTGAAGAAGCATATCTATGGATATGTCTCATTATTGGTGGAATCTAGACATTACTACGCATTATGTAGTTTCTTCAGTCCTTTTCCTGGTATTGGTTCGAGAAACGGCGGAATAGCTATTGCATGATGTTTTAATCCTCCAGGTACGTACTCTGGAATCCCAAAGATCGCAATCCGCGTTTTACATCCTCATTCCCCATAAACAGATCCCAAATTAGGCCGCTGCGATGATTTTCGATCATCACGGGTATAGGTCCCTGGTCTATGGCAAGATAACGAGGTACAAACCAGTTATGTTCAAAAGAAAAGGCGTCATAAGGCCCAAATTGACCAATCAGGGTGTCATGCGCGCTGTATAGCTGCCTTAGCATTTTGATACTTTCATCAGGAGTATATGGCATGGAAGACAAGGCTGCCGTTGGTGAAATCACACCCGGATCGTCCCCTGGACGATGGGCTGCATAGAATTGCAGGGAGTAGCTTGATGTAAGTCCCCACATAGATTCTCCATATCCCTGGTGTTCTTCCGGGTTATCTATACAATATAGATAGTGTATCCGGGCATGGTTTTCATTCAGTTTCCAATAGTCGGCATTTGTATCTATCAAACCTTTCGGATTGAGTCCCAAATAGGAGTAATGCGCCCAGAATAGGGGGCCTACTGGGGCATCATCGTGCTCATAATGGTCTAGTTCGGTATCCAGATCATAATAGGTCACACTTTCTTGTATTCTTCCACTTCTTGCCCAACCCAAATCATAGACATCGCGATCAATGGGATATGTTGGCGACGCTGCGGCTAAGACATACACAATAAGAGCCTCGTTATAACCGCCGATGGGGAAGTTCATCTCCCATTCAAAATTTGGACTCCAATGCCAATAGAGTACATCCTCACCCCGGGTATACCAGGACCATTCTATGCCCTCCCAAAGTGTTTGAATGCGTTGGATAAGAATCCTTTCATCAGATACGTCCTGATCCAGGTATTGTCTGAAAGCAAGGAGCCCTTGCGCCAGGAATGCCGTTTCAACGATATCACCACCATCGTCTTTTGAGCTAAATGGATAAACGGATCCATCCGGATTGAGCCAATGAGGCCAGGCACCGTGAAACCGGTCTGCATTCTCTAAAAATGTCAATATTTTATCCAAACGTTCCAGGGCTTTGCCCCTTTCTATGAAACCTCGTTCTACAGCTGTTATCATTGCCATCAGACCAAAACCGGAGCCTCCGATAGTAATAATGTCCTGATCATGATCCTGATATACGCTGTCTTCGTGATAGCGTTCCCGAGCCATGCCCGATATAGGTTCGGCGCCATCCCAGAAGTAATTGAATGTTTGTTTTTGCACCAGATCCAACAAGGCGGCATCATCCATCGAATCATGAATCACCCCCGGATCCTTTGTGGAGGGATTTTTATGGCATCCGGTTTGCCAAAGAAAAATAATTAATATGAGGGTAAATTTGTTCAAATAACAGATTAGATAATGATAAGATAACCATTATTTGACTTTTGCAGTGATTCTGTTAAAAGCTGTATTTTTACGCCCCCATTTGGCCCCGTAGTTCAATGGATAGAATAGAAGTTTCCTAAACTTTAGATGCAAGTTCGATTCTTGCCGGGGCTACTTTTATCAAGTAGCAATTAACACTAAACAATTAGCAATTACCTGTTTGTTGAATAGAAACATGCATATTGATGCGATGGTTGGAGAATGTTGGCATCTAAGAACCAAGAACTAAGAACCAAGAACTATTAAAAATCTTCCCTACCTTAGATTCTTTAAGCTGTTATGAAGGAACGAACCATACGCAATGTCTTTCACAAAGGAGCTATTTCTCCTGATTTTGTGGCAGAATCCATTGCAAAACACCAATCGAAGACCGAAATTGGGGCACATGATATTTTTTTGGGTCAGGTACGCGCCGATGTCATTGACGAGAAGCAGGTAGTAGCCTTAAACTTCACGGCCTATGAAGAAATGGCCAATCAGAAATGCCATGATGTTAAAGAAGAGGCCATTGAAAAGTTCGGACTTAGTTGCCTTCATATCCATCATAGTCTTGGGACAGTAAAAACAGGAGAGATCTGCATTTTCGTTTTTGTGTCGGCACCCCATCGAAAGTCGGTTTTTGAAGGCTTGCAATGGGTCGTTAATTCCATAAAAGCGGATATTCCAATTTTCGGAAAAGAAGTGCTGGAGGATGATTCATATCAATGGAAAGTGAATAAGTAAGCCATGGTAGATATCTCACATAAGGATTCCACAGAGCGATTGGCCATAGCCCAGGCTTTGGTCGAAGTCGGATCTTTAGCAACAATTGATGCCATCAAACAGGGGAACGTCCCAAAAGGGGATGTTTTTGAAATGAGCAAGGCAGCCGGATTGCTCGGGGTGAAAAAAACAGCCGACCTACTACCTGATTGTCATCCTTTGCCGATAGAATATACGGCTATTGAATACGCAATTGATGGTATGGTCATCCGCATTGACGTTACTGTTAAAACACATTACAAGACGGGAGTAGAGGTAGAGGCCATGCATGGTGCTAGTATAGTGGCCCTGAACATGTACGATATGCTGAAACCTATTGATAAAAACGTAGTGATACGCGAGATCAAGCTCTTAAAAAAGACCGGAGGGAAATCAGATATAGATCATAGCTGAACTAAGGTTGCCTTCGCATCCAGATCTCATACATGGGCTCACCACGACTATTCTTGCCTTTATGATGCCAATCATCTCCATCTAATTCATACATAAAATCTAAACTGGCACCTACACGCGAATTGTCCCTGGAGAAGAATTCGATCTGCTCAATATATTTGCCGTTTTTGGCAGTATAGCTACCGCCTCCTGTACCGGAGAATTTAAAAGTACCCACAGTGTAAGCGATCCACTGGAACCTGCCATCCATCAGAAATTTTAAGGTCTTCCTGTCCCTTGAATCGCCTCGTCTTTCCTGGCCCGTATCAGGACCCCTGGTACCGAACATCCAGGCGCCGTCCAGGTCCTGCTCATTGGAATCCATTTTTGTATACGTGCGTTTGGTATTCCCATTAAAAACAAGGGATTTTCCATCGAAAGTGTATGCAAGTTGCACTGTTGCCACAGAGTCTTTCTCATAATCTGAATTAAATTCGAGTTCCACAAAAAGGGAATCCGGAGTTACCGTATGAAAACCTCCCAGGGTTTTGATAAAGCTTGGCGGATCTGCCTCATACAAGGTATGCATGGAATAGGTTTCCGCAAATTTTATTTCATGTGTTATCTGCTTGCCGTCGACTTCTTCAGTAGCTATAAACACCCCACTTAGGTCCTGACCTTGCACAGCAATCAATGGAAGGCAAAAAAGGCATGTCAATAGGATAGATTGAGCTAAATTCTTCATGACATCAGTTTTTTTAAAGATACAATTTCTAGTAAATTATTGTGGATAGCTATGCCTGATTTTAAGGCTTTAGGAGATATTCGCGAGCATTTCTTTCGTAGTGCGATGCAGATCAAATTCCGGAGCCCATCCCCAATCAATTCGCGCAGCTTGATCATCTAAACTGGCAGGCCAGCTATCTGCGATCTCCTGCCTGAAATCGGGTTTGTAGTCCACCTTAAAACCTGGAATATGAGATTTAATGCTATCAGCGAGTTCTTCCGGAGTAAAATTAATGGCAGCCAGGTTATAGGACGATCTTATTTTAATATTCTCCACAGGAGCCTCCATAAGTTGCAAGGTTGCCCGAATGGCATCATCAATGTACATCATGGGCAATCTGGAATCCTTTTTTAAAAAGCAGCTATATTTTCCGTTAGACACAGCCTTGTGGAACATCTCTATAGCGTAATCCGTCGTGCCGCCTCCGGGGGCCGTCTTCCAACTCAACAAACCCGGATAGCGAAGACTCCTTACATCAACACCGTATTTATGATGATAATAATTACACCAGCGTTCCCCGGCTAATTTGCTAATACCATAAACAGTTGAAGGATCCATTATGGCTTTTTGCGGGGTATTTTCTTTTGGAGAGTCAGGGCCAAAAACCGCAATACTTGAAGGCCAAAAGATCTTATTTATTTTACCTTCTTTCGCTAAATTAAGGACATTTAGAAGGGATTTCATATTTAGGCTCCAGGCCTTTTCCGGAAACTTTTCAGCCGTGGCACTTAACATGGCAGCCATTAGATAGATCTCCGAAACATCCTGGTGCAATACAGCATCTTCAATTGCTCCATAATCTGTTGCATCTACCATTTCAAAAGGCCCGCTTTCCATAAGCTGTTCACCACCCTCACGAATATCACTGGCAATAATTTTTGAGCCTCCTTTTGCTTTGCGTAAAGCGAGGGTAAGCTCGGTTCCAATCTGCCCGCAGGCACCGATGATCAGGGTTGTATTTTGTACGATCTGAGCCATAATCTAAACTGGATAAATATAGCTCTTATTAAAATTTGTACATTCGTTTTATGCATAAATATTGGATCCTTCCTCTGCTATTTGTTGTTGTTACGGGATGTAAACCGGAACAAGAGGAAATTCAGACTGCGCCTTCAAATGCATTGGCTTTTGAAATTTCAGAATTGCCTAAGACAACACCGCTTAGGGGAAAAGCATTGCAAATAGCGAATCAATGGTCTGAATTTAAGTCTTTCGATACCAATTTTGCCAGAATATATGAGAGTTCAGGAAAAGAAGAATACGCCTTAGTGGTTGAGGAATTACTGGAGCAATTTAAATTTCTCCAAGGCTCTACTGCCCCTCCTGAATTGGAATCTCAGCAGATCAGTTCCCGGTTCAATGTCATTAGAACCTATCTCCTAAAAGTTCAGGCCCTCCTTGACTATCGTTTAGATAGCAAAGAGGCCACCTTAGAATTGATAAAGGCATACAGCGACGCGATGGATCAATGCAACATTTTAGTAAATAACACGGTGGATACAAAAACTTTGTTTGATGAATAAGATCACGTTAATAGTATTGTTTATTAGCCTGGCATTTTCTGTGAAGGCTCAGGATGTTAAGCAGGCGGAAGTAGGGAAGGTATTAGATGAATGGCATCGTGCTGCAGCGAATGCAGATTACGAAGCTTATTTTGCCAGGATGACAGATCGCTCCATCTTTATTGGGACCGATGCTACTGAAAATTGGTCAGTTGAGGCTTTTAAGGCTTTTTCAAAACCTTATTTCGATAAAGGAAAGGCCTGGAATTTTGAGGCCGTAGAACGAAACGTATTCTTCAATAATGAGAATAATCTGGCTTGGTTTGATGAGTTGCTGGATACCTGGATGGGAATTTGCCGTGGCTCTGGCGTTCTCCAAAAAGATATGAGTGGAAATTGGAAAATTGCACATTATGTCTTGTCCATTGCAGTTCCGAATGAACATGTAGATGCCTTATTGGCTATTAAAAAGGAAGCGGATAGTGTGCTTACAAAGAAATTACGCTCCAAACCCAAGATGTAGGATATCAAAGAATGTCTCCTGGGAGACTCTCTGACCCTGTGTCTCATCTAAGCCTTACTTCTCTTCTTTCTCCGGAGATTCTTTACGTGAAACCAGGGCTTGCTTACTCAAACTTGCCAAATTGAAGTTAGGGTCAATTTTGAGGGCTTCGTCCATATAAGCTATAGCTTCATCAATTTTGGACTTGTCCAAGTTGTATTCCATCAATCCTTTCAAATGAATAAAAGCTGCTTTTAATGGCACTTCATACGGTTGTTGCCGCTCATAAAATGCGTATTTCATTTCATCTTTAGAATTGGCAATGCCATACTCAATGTTAGCAGTCGCTCCAGAATTATCACCTACCTGGATCTTTAGGTCGGCAAGTTCATAGGCAATATAGGGATTCGGCGTTCTTTGGTTCAAGACTTCGAATTGCTCAATTGCCCGGTTAGGCTGATTTAAGGCTTTTAAGGATATAGCCTTTACCTGGACTGCTAAATTTGAATCTGAATCATCCTTTTCAATACCAATAGTATTCAGCGCCTGGAGGTGTTGATTATTATTGGCATATACATAGGCCAGTGTGTCTCTTCTTTCTTTGGCAGGCGCGAGTATGTTCAGATGTGTTAAGGCATTAATAACCCCCTGAATATCGCCCTGAAGTTTCATTTCATTGTAATAGGCCTCATAGTGCGTAAGTAATTCTGAATTAGATTGCGCATGGGCAAAAAAACCGGCCAAAAAGATGGCAATACATAATGTCCTTTTCATCCTATCAAATTTAGTGCGGCAAAACTATGAATTATTTTCCGCTTGCCCTGTTAACTTTAGGATTTAATTGGGTATAAAAAAAGGACGCCATTGGCGTCCTTAGTCATCATAATTGCTTTAATTCATATCGCATGTAACTGAACTTCCTTCTTTGTAAGCGATCGAAGTAATCCCGCATAGAATGCAAGGCTTTTGGTATCAGAATCAATACACGAACGTAAGAAGTTCTTTAAGTTCTTGAACAATAAATTGGCATGTAGGGTAGGGACAGCAATATTCACTGTCTTTGGGTCGTAATCTTTATCGTCCAGGACGATATCCATCTCTACACGCTTTCTGTGGTAATCAATATTGACCCCCACAGCATTATAATGCTTTTTGAGTAATACCTCGTGCAAGTACTGCGACTGTTCGGTTACTTCTCCTTTTGAACAACTGCGGGAGATGAGATTTTCTACTTCCATTAAAATCCTCTCCCTTAAACTCGACTTATCCATGACATGTGGGTTTTAATGTATACTTAAATTTACGAAGAAAACGCCCGAATTGTTCCCTTTAGCGGTGAAAATTAACGCTTTACCGATGTTTTTGTTGTGAACGTTTACGAGAGTGCTGTGAACGTATCAATTTGAGATGTAAGAAAACAGGAAATTTTAAGAATAAAACTCTTACAAGTAGTTCGCCTTAATGAGAAATAGCGGAATTGATGGATAATTCTATTCAAATGTCCAGTTATCTATGGTCAGGATCGCGTCATTTAGGACAAAGGGCATCGGTATCGTTGCCTCATTTCGTGGCGGAATACTGAAGAGATCATTTTGAAGCAGATCGTTTGAGGCTTCATAAAGCGTCAATTCAAAAATAGAATCTTTCGGAAATTGCATTTGGATCTCCGTTGGATCATTATCACTGATATAGTGCGTGACTAGTTTTCCTCCTCTTCGCCTGGCTAAAAAGTTATTTGAAAGAGAGATCCCATTCACTACTACCTGATCAAAAGGCGTAAAGTTTGTGAATACATCTAATCTATTGACATCCCGTTGAGGATTTATACACAACTCAATTAAACGGGATTCTCCCAGGATGGTATCTAAGGATATTTCCAATTCCGGACTGGGGATTGTCTTCTCCGGTGCGACTGCGGAATAGGTAAATCGCCGCCAATATTTGCTGCTAATTACTTCTCCGGAATCAGCAGCATTTTGTTTTTCCTGCCCTATGTACTGGGCTGTCCATTCTGAAATCACGTGTTCGTAGGTTGCCCAATAGGACGATTGTTCGACTTTATTTTTTACGTAAAGAAGACTTGTGGGATTAGGTCGTTCTTCTGAATATGAACTCTTTGAATGGGCCGTTATCAACAATATGGCCGTTGCGATAAAGGCGAGAATGGCAAGACGTCTTTTATTTTTATAAAAACCAACTAAAGGCAAGAGCAGGAAAAGGGTCAAAGTGGATAAAAGAGTTACTGCTATCATCATTTTAAGGCCAAGCCCCACCGGAAACATTTTGATGAAAGGAACAAATATGACAATAGCGGGGAGGCCTAAGAACCATAGCAAAAATGCATTGGGATTATCCTGATTGATGATAACCAGCAAGGCTACCAGGCATCCAAAAACGGGTATGATCATAAAGCCGGCTCCCGGTAAATAGTACGTTAATAAGCTGCAGATGACGAGCCATAGGAATAAGGGAGCGATCAGAAGATTAGGGACTGAAATTTTTTTAAATCGATGGTATAAAACAAGTACAATTCCTATTGAAAGGAGAGCGAATGCAATGATATAGTAGTGCCCATTATAGGGGAAGCCCTGCTGAATGTCCCTGTAACTGGGGTATAATCCTGATAGTAACCGCCAGGCAAAATATCCGATCACTCCATTTATCAAGACACTCAGGAGCATTGGGAGTAGGCCTTTGAGTATGGAACCCGGATCTAATACCTCAAGTTTGATACCTCTTAGGATGAGCAAAAGGAAAAATAACCAAGCCCCGGCAACCAGAAACCAGCCCCATGAATAAGGATAAGATACGAGTCGGAATAAGGGCACATTAAAATAAATCTTATCTGTATCGCTTTTGAGGGAATCAAGACTTGCATTGGAGAAATGAGATAATAATGGCATGAGATACGCAGCTTGATGTGCCAATGAATTTCTGTCTAATCGCTCATAATTATCTCTAAAAGTGTGATAATCAAAATGATCATCTATAAAGGCAAAATTGAAGCCATCTATATCACCATCTTCACGAAAAACCGTCAGATCTGTATCATTAGGAAGCATCTTGTAGATGCTGTATGCCAGAGAATTGGCTACGGGATAATCCGGATTTGCTTCAGTAAAGGCATCAATCAGTGCGGCATTGCCACCATTCGTTTCAATAAGCATATAGGAAGGACCCCCGCTGCCCCTTGCTTCAAAATTTAAAACGAGCCCGACTTCCTCACTCCAGGGGTGCTCATTGACAAACAGATCTGCCCCATTCAGGCCCAGTTCTTCTGCATCTGTAATAAGGATGATTATATCATTTTTAGGTGTCTTGCCTCCGGCAATATAAGCGCGAATACCTTCAAGAATAGTTGCCACCCCACTTCCAGCATCACTTGCCCCAAGTGAGGAATGCGGATTGCTGTCATAATGTGAAAGCAATAAGAGGGCCTTTCCGGATCCTGTTCCTCTTATGCGTGCCATAATGTTTATGGCTTTGCTTAGATTTCCCCAGTCTCCTGCCGTATATCCTTCCTGGAATTGGACTTCCAGGCCTAATTCCTCTAAATACCCGGCAATGTACTCCCTAACTTCTGAATGTGCTTTAAAGCCTACAGCATGAGGTTTTTCTGCTATAGTTTTCACATGCTCTAAAGCCGATTCTATTGAAAATTGCACCTCTGATTCCTGACTTTTAGGACTATATGAAGGCAAGGCACTATTTAAGCTCCAAAAAGCCACTAAAATGACCAAAATTAGGGTGATAAATGCGGGAAATCTTTTCATATTAGTCGTATAAAATGTATTGTAAAAGTTTATTAAAAGGTATGTGTTTCATCGACTTAATTTATAACTTATTCAGAAATTGGCTATATTTAAGGTTCACCTAACTAAAAAAACAGACCTATGGCAATCAAAAGTTTTCAAGGGCGTCGTGCCAAGGAGGTATCCAAAAAAGAATACCATGCGCCCATTTTAGTGGAAGATTACATGAGCAGAAAATTGATCACTTTCAGACCTGATCAATCCATTCTGGAAATTATGGAATCTTTTGCCAAAAACAAGATTTCAGGAGGACCGGTATTAGATGACAGTGGCTTTTTAGTTGGCATTGTTTCAGAAGCAGACTGCATGAAAAAGATATCTGAAAGTCGATATTTCAATCAGCCTATCTTAGATACAAATGTTGAGAATTTCATGACGAAGGAGGTTGAGACCATCCCAAATGACATGAGCATCTTTGACGCGGCCGGTATTTTCCATAAAACAGGAAGAAGGCGCCTTCCCGTATTGCAAGATGGAATAATTGTAGGCCAGATCAGTCGGAAGGATGTGGTGGTAGCTGCGCTAAAATTAAATGCTCAAAACTGGAAATAATACACGTACTAGATAATTGTGAAAACCCATACCGCAGTATGGGTTTTTTTATTCCCGCTTTACGATCATATAGTATTCATTTTCCAAGGGCAAATAGCCAAGATCGTATAAGAAGTAATATGTAGCCCCTTTTTTAGTGGTGTAGAGGTGGGTGATATATTCAAAATCAAATCCCTTGTCTAAAAGTTTGGTTTTGGTAGTTCGTGCTTTTCCATCCCTCAGGGGATAACTATCAAGAATCCGGTAATTTTTTCGAAGCCGGTTGTTGATGTTTCGCATCAGGTTTTTACTGTCTTTATTCAGCTTATTATTATAGGCATTCCGGCAATAATCTGAGCAGTATTTCTTATCTGCCCGACCAAGTAGCACTTCACCACATTCCAAACAGGTTTTCTTTGATGTTTTCATTGCATTAACGAATCGATGACTTGAACTTTATATTTAACAAGTAACCCTTTTACGTTCTCAGAAGAGAAGCGTGCATTTTTTAGCTGATTTCGTTCAGGGTCCAGGATGATATTGTGTGATAAACTAAAATCTGCTTGCTGCAAATTACTAGCATCAAAAATGGCATTGTCTAAATAGGAATTGTCAAATCCGGATCCGCTCAGATCGGCATAAGAATAATCTACACTCCGAAGCTTACAGTCCTTAAAAATAGTGCCGGGAATAGACATTCCTCTAAACGATGAAAAATCGAGTGTGCAGCCCGAAAATGAAAAAGTAAGCAAAAGCTGATCGCAGGTTTCGAATAATAATCCTACCATCTTGCAATCCATAAACTTCACTTCTTTAAAAGTGCTGTGTGCAATGTTGGCATTGCTCAGGTTGCAATCTTCAAAACGACATTCCAGAAATTGGCAATTGTCTAAAAAACCATCTGAAAAAGTACAGTCCCTAAAAGTGCAATTGTCATAGTCGCCCTTAGGAAGTCTTACAGCAGAGAAATCCTCTTCTTTATAAACTCGATCTGTTACAAACGGATTATTCATTGTTTTCAGGCAAGACGATGGCAGGTATATCCAGCGACTTAAACAGGCTGTTGTATTCCTTCATCTCTGTCTCAACTATGGATGTACGTTCCTTATCAAATGTGCTCCATTGACTGAGCAGGTCCCTGAGTCGGTCCTTAGCACCCTGAGTTACCTTGGGTTCGGCAGCATCTACGTAATTCTTTAGATTCATCAGCTCTGCATTCAATTGGTTGTGATAATTGATCACATCCTGAAACGTCTTCTGTTTTGGCTGAATAAGATTCTCTTCCCAGCTACTTATTCGCTCTATCAGCGCTTTGCCTTTTTCCAGAAGATCTTTAGCCTCCTCCTGGTCCTTTAGAAGCTTGGCATATCCCTTCAGTTGCGATTGGGCCGAACGCATTTGGTTTACTGCCTCATGTATACCTTTTATGGCAGATTCAATTTGCACTAAGGTTGCTTGCTGTTCTTTATAATCAGCCGTTGACGACATGATCTTAGGATTTGGAAGTACAGTCACATCAGTGTCTGAACTAACGCCATCCATTGTTATTCTAAGTTGATACGTGCCCGGCCCTATTCTGGAACCTGCATAGCTGCCATAGACAAAAACTTTTTCTACAGCGGGCAGGGCATCGCGCCTGAAATCCCATGTAAACCTGTTAAATCCTTTTTTT
>JAOTYW010000196.1 GCA_029861705.1 Flavobacteriaceae bacterium | reverse complement strand
AAAGATCCTGGAGGAAGAAGGTATCACCCTGGTTACATGGCGGGAGATCCGGGATAAAATTGCACGAGGACAATAGAAGAATAATAAAACAAGTATAAATATCAAAGAAGTAAATTATGAAATTAGTATGTGTTTTTTTGCTTATTACCCTTGGCCTTCAGGCTCAGGAATGGACAGCACTTTATAATGGCGAAAACCTGGAAGGCTGGGAGCATGTTGGCGATGGGCACTTTATTATTGAAGACGGGATCTTAAAAAGTCAGGGTGGCATGGGACTCCTATGGTTCACGGCCCAAAAGTTTTCGAATGTCAAACTCCGTGTCGTGTACAAAGGGGCCGACAAGAATAATGCAGGTGTCTTATCCGTATCCCTGAAAAACCTACGGAGGCATGGATGCCGGTAAATAAGGGCTATGAAGTACAGATTGATGACAGGGAGGATGAATGGCATAAGACAGGTGTTTTATATTCCTTGACTAAGGCCAAGGCAAGTCCGGGAATGCCCGGAGATTGGAACACTATGGAAATATCCCTTTTGGGTGATCGAACCGTAGTACATGTCAATGGCGTTTTGGTCACCGACTTTACGGAAGGGGATCCGGTACCGGAAAAAACATTGTCTTATGAGCCTGATCGTGGATCAAGGCCTGAGAGCGGCTTTATCGGTATCCAGAACCATGGGGATGAAGATGTAATTGAATTCCGGGAAGTCAGTTATAAAAAAATAGAGGATTAATTTACATTAGCTACTATGAAAATTGAAGCGGATGTTTTTGATGCCATTGTAATTGGCTCGGGTATATCCGGCGGTTGGGCCGCCAAGGAATTATGTGACAAGGGCCTGAAAACCCTGGTGCTTGAAAGAGGACGGCAAGTAGTGCATAATAAGGACTATCCCACTGCGAATATGCACCCTTGGGAATTCAGGTACAGAGGGCGCATGAGCCAGAAATTCTATGAAGAAAACCCGCTAATTACTAGGGCTGCAGGCTTTGGAGCCGACACTGCCCATTTTTTTATTGTAGACAAAGATCATCCCTATGTACAGGAAAAACCCTTCGATTGGATCCGGGGCTATCAGGTTGGAGGTCGCTCTTTAACATGGGGTAGGGCCTGCCAGCGATGGAGTGATTATGAATTTAAAGCGCCACATAATTACGGCTATGGGATAGAATGGCCTATTGGCTATGAGGATATTTCACCCTGGTATTCCCATGTCGAGAAATTTATTGGCGTATGCGGCAGTAAAGATGGTATTGATGCCATGCCCGATGGGGAATTTTTACCTCCTTTTGATTTTAACTGCGTAGAACAACATATGCAGGATAAAATAAAGGAACACTATCCGGACCGACACCTGGTCCATGCCAGATGGGCCCATTTAACCGAGCCACAGGAAATCCACCTGCAACAAGGCCGGGGTACATGCCAGGCAAGAAATCTATGCATGAGGGGTTGTCCTTTTGGCGGCTATTTTAGCTCGGTTTCAAGCACCTTACCCTGGGCAGAAAAAACAGGGAATCTCACAATAAGGCCTTATTCAGTGGTGCATTCCATCATCTATGATGAAGAAACGGGAAAGGCCTCCGGGGTCAAGGTGATCGATACCAATACGAAAGAAGAAATCGTATATAAGGCGCGCATCATTTTTCTGAACGCATCTGCACTCAATTCAAATCTGATCCTGCTTAATTCTAAATCTGATCGCTTCCCGAACGGTTTGGGCAATGATAATGGACTTTTGGGGAAATATATCTGTTTTCATATTTACAGAGGCTCCGCTAATGGTAAAATGGAAGGCTTTGAGGATAAGTACTTTTTTGGAAGGAATCCGACCGAACCTATCCTGGCCAATTTCCGGAATTTAAAAGAACAGGAGATGGACTATGTAGGTGGCTATACGACTTTCTGTGGTGCTTACAGAAATAGAAAAGGTAGCGTTGATGCAGATCAAAAGCAGTTGGGAGCAGATTTTAAACATGCACTCAGCGAACCGGGAGATTGGTATATATATATGTATATGCAGGGCGAAACAATCCCCAAGAAAGAGAATCGGGTATACCTAAGTGAAGATCAAAAAGATCAATGGGGCATCCCCTTATTGGTTACCGATGTGGACTATGATGAGAATGATGATAAAATGGTAGCTGATTTCCTGGAACAGGCAGAAAGCATGCTGGAAAAAATAGGGTGTACAGAAATCCGGTCCAGGGATTCTAAACAGCCTCCAGGATTAGACATCCATGAAATGGGAGGTGTGCGTATGGGGAAAAACCCAAAAGATTCACTTCTGAACGAGAATAATCAATTACACCTTTGCCAAAACGTTTTTGTTACAGACGGTGCCTGTATGACTAGTACGGGAAATCAAAGCCCTTCGATTCTATATATGGCCCTTACAGCACGTGCTGCTAGTTTTGCAGCTGAGGAATTTAAAAAAGGTGCATTGTAATTTTAATCAGGAATAATGGATAAGAAAATAGGTATTGGTTTAGTTGGTTCCCAATTTATTTCTACTATTCATGCGGAAGCCCTTCAAAGTGTGGCAGATGCCAAAATACTTGCCGTCATGTCGCCTACACCAGGGAATGCAGAAGCATTTGCTAAGAAACACAGCATCCCGAATCATTTTTCAGATCTGGATGCTATGCTGGCCATGGATGCCATTGAGATGATCGTAATTGGCGCCCCTAACAATACGCATTGTGATATAACGCTGAAAGCTGCAGCAGCAGGTAAGCATATTGTAGTGGAAAAACCCTTGTGCATGAATTTGAAGGAAGCAGACATGATGATCGATGCCTGTAAAAAAGCAGAGGTGAAATTAATGTATGCAGAAGAATTGTGCTTTACGCCAAAATATGTGCGACTCAAAGGCTTGTTAGATGAAGGTGCTTTGGGAAGGCCGGTTTTGTTAAAACAATCCGAGAAGCACGACGGACCTCATGCCGATCATTTTTGGGATGCAGAAAGGTCAGGTGGTGGAGTCACCATGGATATGGGCTGTCATGCGATACAATTTTTCAGGTGGTTGAATGGCAATAATCCGATCAAATCTGTCTACGCACAAATGTCGACCAGTGTCCATATGGATAAAACGGAAGGGGATGACAATGCTATTATCATCCTGGAATTTGAAAATGGGGTCCTCGCTATGGCTGAAGAAAGCTGGACAAAATTGGGCGGCATGGACGACAGGGCCGAAATCCATGGCAGTGAAGGCGTAGCCTATGCAGATGTGCTGCAGGGAAACTCCATCCAGACCTATAGTACTAAAGGCATTGGATATGCTGTAGAGAAAGCGGGCAATACTGTTGGCTGGAGCTATACTATGTATGAAGAGATCTGGAATTATGGCTTCCCCCAGGAATTTGCCCATTTTGTAGACTGCGTGAAACATGATAAAGAACCGCTGGTTACCGGCGAAGACGGAAAAGCAGTTCTTGAAGTGATCTATGCGGCCTATGAATCAGCAGGAACAGGAAAAAAGGTGTTATTACCTTTTCATACTGAAGTTGATAAACCTTACAAGCTTTGGAAAAAAAGAATTAAAAATAACTAAGCTCATGAAACGGAGGCAAGCTTTAAAATTGACATCAATTGCAGTAGGAGGAAGTATTGTAGGTGCGGAGCTCTTCCTGGCTGGCTGTAAAAATAATACACTGGATAGTGTTTTATTTTCCGAAGAGGTACTTGCGCTATTAGATGAAATAGGGGAGACCATTTTGCCGGAAACAGAACGCTCTCCCGGAGCCAAAGCTGCAAAGATCGGATTGTTCATGCAGCAGATGGTAACCGATTGCTACGCTGAAGAGGAACAACAGATCTTTATGAAAGGGATACATACTTTGAATAATACGTCAATAGACAAATATTCAAGAGGTTTTTTAGAGCTAAATTCGAAAGAGAAACTAGACCTGCTGCTTCGCTACGATGAAGAAGCCAAAAAGCGTGGTGCTGAAGAGGCGCCTCATTTTTTTACCTTGATGAAACAATTGACTATTCTTGGATATTTTACTTCTGAACCTGGAGCCACCCAGGCCTTGCGTTATATTCCAACCCCGGGTAAATTTGTTGGGTGTTTGCCATATAAAAAAGGGGATAGAGCCTGGGCATAATGAATATCATATCCTGTTCTAATTATGATGAAATGAGTCGGCTGGCTTCTCTGTCCGTTCTTTCCGATTTAAAAAAAGATACTAATCAGCTCCTATGTCCGGCCTCCGGTAATTCGGCCATAGGCGTTTTCAAAAACATGGCACAAGCCTATCAGGAGGCCCCTGAGTATTTTAATGAGGCACGAATTCTGATGCTGGATGAATGGTATGGGTTGGCCGCTGACCATCCTAACTCCTGTAAGGCATTCCTGCAAGAACACTTGATCCTTCCATTATGCATATCTGAAGAGCGCTACTTTTATTTTAAAAGCGATGCTCCAGTTGCAGAAAATGAATGTGAACGAATGTCGGCCATACTCAAACGACAGGGGCCAATAGATCTTTGCATATTAGGCATGGGAAAGAATGGGCATTTAGGTTTTAATGAACCCGCTTTGACCGTGTCACCTCATTGCCATGTGGCTAAGTTAAGTGATAGTTCAAAGAATCATGCCATGATCTCGGCCTTAGCGAATGCGCCAGAATCGGGATTAACCTTGGGAATGACAGATATCCTTCAATCCAAAAAGATCATTCTCTTACTCACCGGGGCTTCAAAAAGGAATGTAATTGAAAAATTGCTATCCAAAAATATAACAGCAGAACTCCCTGCTTCCCTTCTATGGGATCATCCCAATGTTGAATGTTATCTGGATCGATTATCTATTACCGATTAACATTTAAAAAATATATAATTACTGGCATCCAGCCTTAAAATTTGATACCTTGTAGGGACAATCGCAACCTGAGTAAATAGTACCAATAATCCTTAAAAATTCAATCACATGCCAACGTATGAATTAAAAGTTAACGGCGAAACCCGTAGCATGGAAGTAAGCGCCGATATGCCACTCCTATGGGCCTTGCGGGATCATCTAGACCTTGTCGGCACTAAATATGGCTGCGGGGTATCCCAATGTGGATCCTGCACGGTGCACGTAGATGGGGTAGC
>JAOTYW010000195.1 GCA_029861705.1 Flavobacteriaceae bacterium | reverse complement strand
GCGTGATGGGGCAATATTGAAGGTTTCAATTTCCGACGGTAGTACCGAGATCCCCTTTGAATTTGAAATGATATCCAATTAAGATTTGAAAGCGCTGCTCTCAGAGATCGGATCGTGTACAATCTGCAGTGAATTTCTGCCGCTTGGCCCGCGCCCAATTGTAAGTGCTCATCCTGAATCCCGTATTGCCATTATAGGACAAGCTCCGGGAACCAAAGTGCATGAAACGGGAATTCCCTGGGATGACCCTAGTGGTGACCGGTTGAGAAACTGGCTAGGTGTAGACAAGGATGCCTTTTATGAGGTCGAAAAATTTGCCCTGATCCCCATGGGCTTTTGTTATCCGGGAAAAGGAAAATCAGGGGATCTCCCACCGCGTCCGGAATGTGCGCCTCAATGGCATACTAATTTATTAGATCCCATGAAGAATTTAGGGCTGACCATTTTGGTTGGCAGCTATGCACAAGCTTATTATTTGCAAAAGAGAAAGAAGAAAACCCTGACTGAAACAGTTAGAGCGTGGGAGACCTATCTCCCCGAATTTATACCCCTGCCCCACCCTTCAGGAAGAAATAATATCTGGTTAAAAAAAAATTCCTGGTTTGAAGCTACATTAGTACCAGCACTTAAGGCTCAGGTCAAGAAAGCGCTTTCCTAATTGTAATTCCTAAAAGAGTTTTTACAGGACCAAGATGTATCTTTGCTGTGTAAAATTCTTAAGATGGTCCTTCGACTTATAGTATTCCTTGTACTTAATTTTGGTGCCCTTGCCCTGGGCAGCTTATTCACGAATATGGGTATTTCTTCGGACTGGTACTCCGAACTATCAAAGGCCCCATGGACGCCACCCGGTTGGGTTTTTGGTGCAGCATGGACAACAATAATGCTCTGCTTTTCAGTCTATATGGCGATACTTTGGCCGAAAGCGGGGAACAGGCGTATGCTAATGGGTTTATTTGCCCTGCAATGGATCCTCAATGTTTCCTGGAACCCTACCTTTTTTGAATATCGAGATGTTTTTTCTGCTTTATGCCTTATTGCGTTACTCACACTATTAATAGGGTATTTCTTCTATAGATATTGGCCAAAACTCCGATGGAAATCTACCCTGCTTTTCCCCTATTTTCTATGGTTATTGATAGCCACATCTCTGAATGCCTATATCTGGCTGAATAATTAAAAATGGCCAAAAGGGAGTACCATATCTATGTTGTGGAACTTAATAAAAGAGTGTTTACAGACAACTGGCGTTTCCGGGCGGCCAACCCCCAATTTAACGGTGTCTTAGAATGTCTGTACGTGGGTATGACCAGTAAATTACCAAAAGAACGATTCAAACAACATAAAACGGGTGCCAAAAGCAAAAAGGGACATGATCTCTCCTCCTATTACGTAAAAAAGTATGGCGCTTATTTACGCCCAAGCCTATACAATCATATTCAACCCCTTTCCAGCCGTGCAGAAGCATTAAAAATGGAAAAGGCACTGGCCCTGGAACTACGGAGAAAATGCTATGCCGTATGGTTTAATTAAGTATCTTTATATAGCTTCCAAAACATAAAAACATGAAATATTTCGTATATCTTTTTGGAGCATTTGCGATAGTAGCCGGCATCGCTTTGTTTTTTGATGAGAACATCGTACTTGGCTATATCAAATCCAATCAAGAATCTTCCTGGCTTTATTTCTTTGCCGTTGTGATGCGACTGGTAATGGGTGCCGCTTTGGTAAAAACAGCGGCGATCTCCCGCTTCCCTTTGGTCTTTAAGATCATTGGATATATTGCCCTGGCTGCGGCCGCGATCTTTTTGGTGATCGGGCATGACAGGTTTCAGCACGTCATCGCTACTTTGGTACCTTACTTTGAAAACACCGGTGGCTGGGTAGGTATTTTTGCATTGCTATTCGGTGCGTTCTTGATCTATGGCATAAAAAAATAGGCGCTAACCCTGATCGGATAATACTACTATGGGGTGATGAAGAAAATCAATAAACTCCAGATCTTTCCCTTTGCGCTTTTTCAAGGTATCTTAACCGGTCTCTTAGGTTTGGTTTGCGGAATATTGTATTCTATCGGAGGATTCCTGATCGATGCGGTTGTTAGCCTCGGATGGGTTTCCGGCGAGTATTGGGAGACTCCGGGACTGAGCTATGGTACCCTTCTGGCTTTTGGCGCCCTGATCGGGATGCCCTTGATCTTTGCTGCAGTTGGTTTTGTCGCGGGGATTGTTGAAGCGGTTCTTTTTAACCTTCTTGTCCGGAGGTTCGGGGGAGTGAAACTTTCTATATTCTCTGAGTAAACTTCGTACTCTGTTAGCTTAAGTGAAATTTGTATATTTAAGTTATGGGGAAATTCAATATCATTCAATTTGCGCTCAGACAGGCACTGTACGTTGCCTTGTTAGGTTTGGTTTGTGCTTTGCTTTACCCTTTTGTTGGAAAATTCTTTGATCTAGGTATTACGTCAAGTTGGCCTTCTAGCGAAATGATCACTAGCATCGGTTCTTTTTTTATGTTCTTGTTACAAGGGCTTTGGGCACTGCTTAAGTTCCTCGTCAAATGGCTCTGGGTTTTCATTTGGATTCCTTGGGTTTTTGCCATCATAGGTTTTGCTGCAGGTATTGTAGAGGGCATAGTGATTAAGCCCTTTGCAGGTTTGTTTGGATCTTCCGGCTAGCGTCTTTAAAAGTAGAGAACATATGCACAGATTAGTAGTATTAATAATCTGTTTGGTTTGCCAATTGTCCTTTGCACAAAAGCTGACTAAAGAAATTGCCTGGGCCATCAAATACGGACATACCGAGTATTTAGATGATTGGATCGCTGCCGAAGATATCAACGCTTGTCTTGAGGTAGGAAGCAGTAAAACATACAACTACCTTAGCATTAGTATAAAACTAAAGTCCCTAAAATCACTTGCATATTTTGTAGAACGAGGGGCAAATATCGAAGCCGTCTGCGAAGTAAAAACCCCTTTGATGTTTGCCGCTAAATATGGCCAGTTAAAGATGATCCAATTTCTGTTAGAGAAGGGTGCTAACCCAAGGATAAAAATAAGAGGCTATAGTGCGCTGCATTACGCAAGGAAGTTCAAACAATATGACAGCTATAGATGGTTGCGAAATCATACTTCCAATTAAACTCAGGATACTAGTAAAAGGATTTGTCAGTTGAACCGACTTATATAGAAGTAATGGAAAAGACAGAACCAATAGCACAATTAGAACACCTCTACAAATGGGGATTAGGCTTAGCCATTTTAACCGTTGTTTATAATGTCGCAGAGGGTTTAGTCGCCACATATTTCGGTATTCAGGACGAGACGCTCACCCTCTTTGGTTTTGGCCTCGACAGTTTTGTGGAGACTATTTCGGCTCTGGGGGTTACCCAAATGATCCTGCGTATAAAAAAGAACCCCGTTTCCAGCAAAGGTCCATTTGAGATCCGGGCTCTCAAAATAACCGGCTGGTGTTTTTATGTGTTAGCGGCAATTTTATCGACAACCGCCATATATAACGTTGTCCAGGGACATCAGCCCACTTCCACTACGGCAGGTATTATTATTGGATTGATCTCAATCCTAACTATGTGGTTGCTTATACGCTCCAAGATCTCTGTTGGAAAGAAGCTTGATTCTGCACCTATTATCGCCGATGCAAAATGTAATCAGGTATGCTTGTACATGTCCGTCATTCTATTAGTAGCAAGCGGCTTATGGGAACTGTGGCAGATTCCTTATATCGATGCCCTGGGGACGGCCGGGATCGTATATTTTTCTATTAAAGAGGGAAAGGAAGCTTTTCAAAAATCCAGAGGGATCGATTGTGACAACTGCACTGTATGACAATTCACATCTGAGATAGCTTAATGTACAGTTCAGCGGTATGAATCTGAGATTGAGTATACACAAATTTGTAAGTGCCTCTAATTAAACGAAGTTTGATCTGTAATTCAATAAATTGTAAATGAAGATCCTGGTAATAGGCGGAACTGGTAAGACGGGTAAACAAATCATCAAGCAAGCTTTGGAACTTGGACATGAAGTGACAGCGCTTGTTCGAAATCCCAAAAAGGTTAGAATCTCTGATTCAAAATTGAAAGTGGTTAAAGGCAATGTTCTTGATCCCTCTTCTTTAGAGCATTCGTTTCCAGGGCATCAAGTGGTGATCTCAGCGCTTGGCCATAAGAAGTTCATTATTAAAACAACGATCTTATCCCGCGGTACTGAAAATATCATCCGGGCTATGCAGCAACATCAGATCCGTAGATTTATTTGTATTACTTCCTTAGGCATCAATGACAGTCGGTTTAAACTTGGCCTCTACTATACCTTATTCGTCATTCCCTTCATCATCCTCTTCTATTTCCTGGATAAAGAAAAGCAGGAACACCTGATTCAACAGAGCGATCTAGACTGGACGCTTGTGCGCCCGGGACAATTGACCAATGGCCGAAAAAGAGGCAGCTACAAGCACGGGAAAGGGCTTGGAAGCTACATCCTGACCAAAATGATCTCCAGGGCCGATGTTGCCCATTTTATTCTCGATGAAATGGAAACAAACGCCTATGTCCGCAAGGTCGCGGAACTGACCTACCAGTAGCGTAAAATTCATCAAGCCTGATAAAATTTTGGAAGTTTTACATACTCTTATTTCATGTATATTTAGGAAACTAATTAATGGAATGGGAGCAACTGATTACATTTCGATAACGGCCAAAGTATGAGATCCATTCAAGCAATACTCTTCGTCTGCCTTATTATTTTGAGTTGCAAAACGGAGCCAAAACCCCAACCCCATTTTGTTCATGAAATCAAAGAAGGTCCAACACCCTGGACAAGTGATGTCTTTGAGGAAACAGAAACGGATTTCACTTTTGCCCTTATTTCCGATTTGAATGGAGGAGAACGTGAGGGCATATACAGCCGGGCGGTTACCCAGCTGAACAGTTTGGACCCAACCTTTGTGCTTAGCGTAGGTGATCTTATAGATGGCGGGACAGCAGATACCGTGCAGCTGGCGAAAGAGTGGGACAGTTTTGATGCCCGCACGGCCAAGCTCAACATGCCGTTTTTCTATTTAGGCGGCAATCACGATCTCACCCATCCGGCCATGAGGGC
>JAOTYW010000026.1 GCA_029861705.1 Flavobacteriaceae bacterium | reverse complement strand
CGATACTTTTTATGTTCAGTGCTTCCCATGGGCATCTAAAGATACTCAGAACAAATAAAAGCTTCTACTAGCAAAGAATACCTTGTATTTTCTACCTTTGCGGCTGCTGGAACTCTATGGTAGCCAAACTTACATCCAATTTTTGGTCGCGCGTTTCGCGCATTATTTTGCGTAACAGAATTCCCATATTATTGGGGATTCTGATCACAACGGTTGTGTTTGCCCTCCAATGGGATAAAATGCGGCTATCCAACTCAGAAGCCAACTTATTACCGGACGATCATCCACTTAACCTGGAGTATCAAAATTTTCTCAAATTATTCGGAGAAGAAGGAAATGCCTTAGTTATTGCGGTAAAAGACAGTGCCCTTCTTCAACTAGATAATTTTGAGCGCTGGAATACGTTGAGTAAACAGCTTGTGGCCTTTCCTGAAGTATCCTTTGTTATTTCATTAGACAATCTGCAGGCATTGGAAAAAGATTCCAAAGGGGAGCAGTTTGTCATGACTCCCTTCCTGAAGGAAACGCCCACTTCACAGGAAGAAGTAGATGTCTTGATAAAGAAACTATTTGAAGAGATGCCTTTCTACAAGGATCTCCTTTTTAATGCAGAAACAGGAACCATCAGAACTGTTGCCTACTTAGATAAGGATATAGTCAACACTTCGGTCCGTAAGGACTTCATCCTACAAGATCTGAATACGCTTGTTGATAATTTTGAACGGGATACAGGTCTGGATGCACGCGTATCAGGCATGCCCTATATCCGCACCATGAATTCGCAAAATATCCTCGATGAGATCGGGTTATTTATTGTTGCTGCATTGTTTGTCACATCGCTGATCTTTTTCTTTTTCTTCCGAAGTTTCCGGGCTACATTTATTTCCATGATCGTTGTGATCATTGGGGTAATGTGGGCCCTAGGGCTTCTGGGATTACTGCAGTATGAGATCACTGTCTTAACAGCGCTTATCCCTCCGTTGATCATTGTTATAGGCATCCCAAATTGCATCTTCCTGATCAATAAGTACCAACAGGAAGTGAAAAAGCACGGGAATCAGGCTAAGTCGTTACAGCGTGTGATCTCCAAGATTGGGAATGCCACTTTAATGACTAATGTGACTACAGCTTCCGGATTTGCAACATTCATCTTTACTGATAGTAAACTTCTTAGTGAATTTGGTACGGTTGCCTCAATTTGTATCCTCTGTATTTTCATATTATCTCTTTTGATTATTCCCATTATTTACAGCTTTATGTCTTTACCTAAAGACAAACACTTAAAGCACTTGAACAAACGATGGATAGACACCTTTGTGAA
This sequence comes from Flavobacteriaceae bacterium, assembly GCA_029861705.1. Lineage (GTDB taxonomy): Bacteria > Bacteroidota > Bacteroidia > Flavobacteriales > Flavobacteriaceae > HDS-28. The sequence continues at coordinate 17,887 of JAOTYW010000026.1, read as the reverse complement.
TTGGATGGAATATGTAGTACGAGAAAAACGGATTTCGGTATATGTCATATCCATTTTATTATTAGTGGTAAGCATCATTGGCATCTATCAAATTCGTATTTCCGGTAGTCCGATTGAGGATATGCCAAAAGGGGCGGCCTTCTTTGAGGATATTGAATTTTTTGATGAAGAATTCAACGGCATCATGCCAATTGAGATCGTAGTTAATACGCATCGCAAGAATGGTGTGATGAAATTGCCCACCTTGAGACGCATGGATCAATTGGGAGAAGTAATAGATGAAACCGAAGAACTTTCCGCGCCTGTGAGTGTTGTGAATTTGGTCAAATATAGTAAGCAGGCCTTTTACAATGGGATCCCAAAATATTATCAAATTCCAACCAATCAGGAGAATACTTTTATTATGAACATGGCCCGGAAATCAAGCGGCAATGCCGATCTCCTGCAAAACTTTACGGACAGTACAGGACAAACAGCACGTATTACTACATTCCTCCGGGATGTTAAAACAGAACGGATGGAGGAGATCGAAGAAAATCTGCTAAGTGAGATCCAAAAGATATTTCCAGCAGAAAGGTATCAAGTCTACTTAACGGGCAAAGCACTGTTATTTCTCAAGGGCACAAAATACCTGGTGAAGAATTTGGTACTATCTCTATCCCTCGCCATTGGATTGATCGCGTTTTTCATGGCCTACCTCTTCAGATCATTCCGCATGATCATAATTTCATTAATACCAAATCTTTTACCCCTGGTGGTCACCGCAGGGGTTATGGGATTTGCCGGGGTTCCTATCAAACCTTCTACTATTTTGGTTTTCAGCGTAGCCTTTGGTATTTCCGTCGATGATACCATTCACTTCCTGGCCAAATACCGCCAGGAATTAGCGGAAAACAGATGGCGTATTAAGAAGTCAGTCTATGCCGCTTTAAGAGAAACAGGGGTTAGCATGTTCTATACTTCAATTGTCCTGTTCTTTGGATTTTCTGTATTCACAATATCAAGTTTCGGAGGTACTGTAGCCTTAGGTGCTTTAGTTTCTGCTACACTGTTATTTGCCATGCTCGCAAATCTTATTTTACTTCCTTCATTGCTCCTTTCTCTAGAGCGGAGCATTGCAAACAAAGCCGTCCTAAAAGAACCCCAGATCGATATCCTTCCCAAGGAAGACGAGACAAAATTATAGGTATAATGCCATTTATACCTTCTCATTTCAAATAGGGTAATCCAGATAATCGCTCTCAAAGACGTATCTTTGCGCTTTGAAAATTGAATTAATAAAGGGCATGAAATCATATCGGATCTCCAACCTAATTGAAGAAGCTCCCCTTGATCAAAAAGTTGAAGTTAAGGGCTGGGTTCGTTCATTCAGGAGTAATCGGTTTATCGCATTAAACGATGGTTCTTCATTGAAGAATATCCAATGTGTCGTAGATTTTGAGAATATTGATGAAGCTGTTTTAAAGCAAATAAATACGGGAGCAGCTCTTCAAATACAAGGGAAGCTCGTAGAAAGTCAAGGGCGCGGGCAAGCTATTGAGATCCATGTAGATCAATTAGAGGTAATTGGACCTGCTGACCCCGATGAATATCCAATTCAGCCTAAGAAGCATAGTATGGAATTCTTGAGGGAACAAGCCCATTTAAGGATCAGGACAAATACATTTGCCGCAGTAATGCGGGTGCGTTCTGCCTTAGCTTTTGCAGTGCATCAGTACTTTCAGCAAAATGGTTTTTATTACTTCCATGCTCCCATCATAACAGGCTCAGATGCCGAAGGAGCAGGTGAGATGTTTCGTGTTACGACCCTGGATCCAAAATCCCCTCCGCTTACAGATTCCGGAGAAGTAGATTTTAAGCAGGATTTTTTTGGGAAGGAAACCAATCTCACTGTGTCTGGCCAACTGGAAGCCGAAGCATATGCTATGGGCCTTGGTAATGTCTATACGTTTGGTCCTACATTCAGGGCTGAGAACTCAAATACCTCAAGACACCTCGCAGAATTTTGGATGATAGAACCGGAAATGGCATTTTACGATCTGCATGACAATATGGATCTTGCAGAAAAATTTATCGTATCTATTATTCAGTACATTTTGGATACCTGCCAGGAAGACCTGGAATTTTTGGAAAAGCGACTCCTGGATGAAGAAAAGCAAATACCGCAGCAAGAGCGTAGTGCGATGCCTCTGCTTGAAAAATTGCAGTTTATTATAAGCAATCCGTTTAAGCGAGTCACTTATACGGAGGCCATAGATATATTACGCAACAGTAAACCAAATAAGAAAGGGCGTTTTCAATTTCCTATAGACGAATGGGGAGCCGACCTGCAAAGCGAGCACGAACGTTACCTTGTTGAAAAGCATTTTAATTGTCCCGTGATCTTGTATGACTATCCGGCCAGTATCAAAGCTTTCTATATGCGTCTGAATGAAGATGGCAAGACAGTACGTGCCATGGATGTTCTTTTTCCCGGTATCGGTGAGATCGTGGGTGGTTCACAGCGGGAGGAGCGCCTAGACGTCCTCAAAGAAAAGATCGCTTTGTTAGATATAGATGAAAAAGAATTGTGGTGGTATTTAGATCTGAGAAAATTCGGATCAGTACCACACAGTGGTTTTGGGCTCGGATTTGAACGTTTGGTACAATTTGCGACCGGGATGGGAAATATCCGGGATGTAATCCCATTTCCGAGAACACCTCAAAATGCTGAGTTTTAATATCAAATACCGTAATTTAGAGGTGCGTTAGATTTTCACCCCAACATGCTTAAGCAACACTTACAATTTAAACTCTCACAGAAGCTTTCACCGCAGCAGATCCAGCTTATGAAGCTGATCCAGTTGCCCACACAAGCTTTTGAACAACGGCTCAAACAAGAATTGGAAGAGAATCCTGCCCTGGAAAGTGGCAAAGAAGAAACTTCTGATCTAGATGATACCTATGATGATGTCTATGAAGAAGATTCAGATATGGAATCTATCAATGCCGAAGATATTAATATCGATGAGTATTTAAGTGACGATGAGGTTCCTGATTATCGCACAAGGACTAACAACTACAGTTCCGATGACGAAGAAAAGCAGATACCCTATGCCGCCGGGATCTCTTTTAACCAGTACCTGGTTAACCAATTGAATACCTTCCAGCTTGATGATAACCAATGGGCTATTGCAGAATTCCTGGTAGGAAGTGTCGATGAGAGTGGCTACATCCGCAGGCCTATTGCCGACATTATGGATGATCTGGCTTTTACGCAGAATATTTATGTTGAGGAAAAGTTAATAGAAGAAGTGCTTCATATTGTACAAGACCTCGATCCGCCAGGAGTAGGTGCGCGGAGTTTGGGCGAGTGCCTTATTCTGCAATTAAAGCGCAAAGAAATAACCCCGGCAATAGAACTGGCTATTGATATTTTAGATCGTTCTTTTGATCAATTTACCAAGAAGCACTACAAAAAACTGTTGCAGCGACATGATATCGATGAAGAAGTTTTGAAAGAAGCCATTTCAGAAATTGAAAAATTAAATCCAAAACCAGGAGGTTCCTATGCAGGAAGTAATAAGATCATTGAACATATTGTTCCTGATTTTTCGATTCGTATAGTAGAGGGAGAATTAGAGCTTTCTCTTAACGGTCGAAACGCCCCTGAATTACATGTTTCCAGAGAGTATAGCAATATGCTGGCAGGCTATAAGCAATCTAAGGATAAATCCAAATCACAAAAAGATGCAGTGATGTTCATCAAGCAGAAGCTGGATGCGGCCAAATGGTTTATCGATGCTATTAGACAAAGACAACAAACATTGTTCATTACGATGAACTCGATAATGCAATATCAGAAAGAGTATTTCTTGACTGGGGATGAACGTAAGTTGCGCCCAATGATCCTGAAGGATATTGCAGATGATATAAGTATGGATGTTTCAACAGTAAGTCGTGTAGCAAACAGTAAATATGTAGACACGCCTTATGGCACCAAACTTATCAAAGACTTCTTCTCTGAATCAATGAAAAATGTGCAGGGCGAAGATGTATCTACCAGGGAGATCAAAAAGATACTTGAGCAAGTGATCAGGGAAGAAGAAAAGAAAAAACCACTTACGGACGATAAGTTAGCTGCTATTCTAAAAGAAAAAGGTTATCCAATTGCCAGAAGAACAGTGGCCAAGTATCGCGAACAGTCGGGTATCCCTGTCGCCCGTTTACGCAAGCAGATCTGATGCACTTATTTTTTCAAATTCTTTCCTATGTCTTTCACCCAATATTGATTCCAGTTGCAGGTGCAATAGCTTATTTTATGATTACACCTAAATATAGTCCACTCGAATTTCAAGGCGGAAATATTTTACCCATTTTTATCTTAACCGTGATCATACCCATATTGAGCTTTTTTATTCTCAGGAATATTGGGGTTGTAAGCTCGATGGGGTTGCAAAGCATAAAGGAAAGGATGCTTCCTATGTTGATCCATCTGGTCCTGTTATTAATGATCCTGTATCAGGTAATTCCCAATAACTACACCCCAGAGATCTACTTCTATTTTGTAGGCTTGGTAATCGCAAACCTCAGTGCCTTCTTACTATTACTCATGAATTACAAGATCAGTCTACATATGTTGGGGCTGGGTTGCTTGTTGATGTTTCTTATCGCTTTGAGTATACATTTTGAAATTAATATAACCATAGCGCTAAGCGGTATAGTTCTGGTTTCAGGTATGGTGGCTACTGCTCGACTCTACTTAAGGGCACATTCTCGAATGGAAGTAATACTCGGGATGTTTATCGGAGTCATTTCACAGCTCCTTACCGTAACTTTCTGGTTATAGGATATAAAATATAATCCCCAATCGAAGGGGTTTTATGGTAAGTGTATTCCCATTATCTAATGTAACTCCATCATTGAACAACGCATTCAAGCCATAGTACAAATGAAGGTTAAATGTATTGTAGCCAAAATTTATCATCGCTCCATATTGAAAGGAACGAAGATCATCATTGGCAAATGCTGTTTTTTGTGCTTCAGTGACTAACTTGGATCTGCCACTAAAGACATAGCCCAATTTTATCCCTGGATAGAACCTCCAGAATTTATATTCGGTTGGATTGGAATTCCGCCATCGCAATTCAATTGGAAATTCAAGCGTATGGGTTTCTATTTTATTTCGTTTGACGTTTTCTATGTCTTCTAAGGAATCAACATAGCTTACGGCATTATTTTCCTCTGAAGCCAATAAATTACTGTAGTAGGAATTGGTTGCATAACCTACACCAAGCCCCAGTGCGAAGGTCCGGGTGCTATTTAAAGGTATGTCCTTAATAAATCCCGTTTGTATACCATAGGACAGATTCTGCTGACTTACGGCATCTGGTTTTTCCAGGAGTGCATTATATGTTAGCCCAAAATAGAACTGATCTTCAAGATAAGAGTTGTCTTCTAAGGTGGATTCTTGCGCGTAAAGCAAGGCTCCAAAAGTTAAGCATAGTAATCCAAGGCAACGTTTCATTAGAGGTAAAGCTACAGTTAAAAGTAAATAAAAAAGCTTCAAAGTAAACTTTGAAGCTTTTTCAATGCTTGAAATAAATTAATACCTATTGAAGATTTCTGAACGCATCCCCTTCATAGGTAGTATAATTTATTTTTAATGCATTTACTTTTCGTAACTCTTGTTTAATATCCGATATCAAGCCCATATTTGCACCTTTATCTACTTTTAAAGCAGTTGTTAGTACATTTTGCAGCTCCTGAGGTTTTTTAGCACGTTCTTGCAGAATAAAAGGTCCTACTTCACTAACGCTGGCAAACTTATCATTAAGCTGAATTTTTGGCTCAGAACCAAACACCTTCTGGTATTGCGGAGTAGGTTTCCCTACATAAACATATAATACCCGATCTTTCTTCTCTAGTTTCTTCACTTCACTTGCATTGGGCAAGGTGTTCTGAACCATTAAAGAACTATCTTTCATTGTCGTTACCGTCATAAAAAAGAACAACAGCATAAATACAATATCCGGCAAAGACGCTGTAGATACAGCAGGTAAATCTCCGTCTTTCTTTTTATTAAATTTTCCCATGTTTGTGCTTCGTTTCTTAGCCTAATTGGCCGTTGATGTTTGAGCTTCCGACAATTTTTGTGGAAACAATTCCTGGACTCTTTGCACCTTGTCCTTGAGTTCATCTCGAATACGCGAAGGTGTTTCCGGATTTAGAAATTCGCTTTCCATTTCCGTAAAATCCCTGCCGTACAAACGTTGTGCTTCCCTGTTTCGAAGATCATTGTATGCGCCCACTAACTCATTCTGAACAGTGATGTAGGTCCCATACTTTGTTTCGCGATCATTCTTTAAGGAAATAATTGCTTTGATAGGACTATCTGAAGAGGAAGCATCTCTCCTCCCTTTACAATAGTTACAGTAATCCGAAGTTCCTGAAGGTGATCCTCCATTATCCAAAAATGCTATTGCTTTTGCACGAAGATCCTTTAACTGGGTTAATTCTTCTTCGACAAGTAATTGTCCATTCTTGTTAATGTTCACTGTAAAGATATTCTTCTGCTTTATCACCACATCTGTTTCTGGTGGTTCAAGCGGAGGTAACATCCTATCTAGTCCTGCATCTGTTTCGATTGTTGTCGTCACCAGGAAAAATATCAACAGGAGAAAGGCAATGTCTGCCATGGATCCTGCATTTACTTCCGGTGGTCCTCCTCGTCTAGACATAATTCTTTGTTTTACTTATTAGTCATCTTGCGCAATCCGCCCCAAGCCATTGCTCCAACTGCTATTACTACCAGTAGGAAGAAAACATTGAGTCCTGTACCAATGTTTTTGATCGTGCTTTCTGTAGTGGCAACACCTCGGCCGGCCATTTCCTCAATACTAACATCCGACCCGCTTGATATAAGGTAGGAAAATAAGACTACGGCAAGAAATGCGCCAATTACCAACAAAGTCTTTTTAAGACTTTTTGGGTTGGCAAAAAGGCTTTTTAATGTAAAGAACAGGCTGGCCGCAACGGCAACTGCCAATAGAGCATACGTCAGCAGGAACATGATATTCATAGAGCCGCTTTGAACAGCTTCACCTACTGGTACATCTCTGCTAGGTAGTTGATACCACATAATGGCCGCAACAACTCCAACAACCGCGAGAACGATTTTTACTATTTTGTTCATAACTGTGGTTTAAGAGTTGAACTTATTTTTTGTGATCTACCAGCATATCTATCAAAGAGATAGATGAATCTTCCATATCATTTACGATACTATCGATCTTCGCAATAATATAATTATAGAAAATCTGTAAGATAATTGCGGTGATCAAACCAAATACTGTTGTTAAAAGTGCAACTTGAATATCTCCGGCAATTAACGAAGCACTCAAATTACCTACAGCACTAATTTTTTGGAAGGCCTGGATCATACCAATTACCGTTCCCATGAACCCAAGCATGGGCGCAATGGCGATAAAGAGCGAAAGCCAGGAAACATTCTTTTCAAGTTGACCCATTTGAACACCACCGTAAGCAACAACTGCTTTTTCGGCAGATTCTACGCTTTCACCAGCTCTATCCAAACCTTGGTAGTAGATAGAAGCAACTGGGCCTTTGGTATTTCGGCATACTTCTTTAGCAGCTTCTACTCCTCCAGAAGCAAGTGCATCTTCAACCTGCTGCTTTAATTTGGAAGTGTTTGTGCTTGCCATATTAAGATAAATAATTCTCTCAATGGCTACAGCTAAACCAAGGATCAAACATAAAAGTACGATCCCCATAAATCCTGCACCCCCTTGAATAAACTGTTCTTTAAGTACTTGGGTAAAACCCTTACTGCCTTCTGCTGCTGCTTCATCTTGAAGCATAAGAGCGGCAGTGGTGGCCATGCTAGAAGCGTTCGACATGGCACTGGCGACACCTGTACCAAGAACAAAAATCCCAGCAGTAGCTAGGTTGGAGTTTAATTTTTTCATCACGTTCAGACTTTATTTTTTAGTTAGTAATAGTTTCTAAAGATATAAAAAAATAGTAATTAGAAAATTTTTAAAAATCGCAGAGAGGAAGGGATTCGAACCCTCGATACGCTTTTGGCGTATACACACTTTCCAGGCGTGCGCCTTCGACCACTCGGCCACCTCTCTATTACCGAATATCGGGCTGAGCAAGAAACAAAAAATATATGATACGATGAAATATTATGTCCTAAATTAAGGCCATTTCACCACGTATAGACGTTTCAAATTTTGATTTGAAACTAGACATAGCAACATCTTTACCTAAGAGGTACATCAATTTGGTGATTGCAGCTTCTGTAGTGATATCTCTCCCGTCTATCAAAGGTATCTTCAGCAAGGCATCACTGGTCTCGTATCGCCCCATCAATACCCTGCCCCCTGAGCATTGTGTCACATTCACTATATGTATGCCCCTGTTAACCGCACCTTGCAGAGCTTCCAATAACCAGGCCTCTGTTGGTGCATTGCCTGCGCCAAAAGTTTCTAAAATAATTCCCTTAAGATCTGGCAACTCCAGAATGCCATTTACAACAGATGGATGCATCCCCGGAAAGATCTTTAGGATTGCCACATGTCTATCCATGGATTTGTGGACCGAAAAGACGTCTTTAGAAGAGGGCAATAAATACTCTTCATATACCTTAAGATGAACTCCGGATTCTGCCAGAGCAGGGTAATTCATTGAAGAGAATGCTTCAAAATGTTCGGCATTCACCTTTGTCGTGCGATTTGCCCTGTATAATTTATATTCGAAGTATAAGCCCACTTCTCTTATTAACGGTTCCCCGTTTTTTTGAAGGGCTGCAAGTTGTACAGAAGTGATCAAATTTTCCTTGGCATCCGTTCGTAAGTCGCCAATTGGTAATTGCGATCCGGTAAAAATGACTGGCTTTTTCAAATTTTCCAGGAGAAAACTCATGGCCGATGCCGTATAGCTCATTGTGTCACTGCCGTGAAGGATCACAAAACCATCATAATCGGTGTAGTGTTTCTCAATACTCGAAGCAATACTTATCCAATGATCAGTATTCATATTAGAAGAATCAATAGGCTGTTTAAAGGAAATACTGTCAATGCTGCAACCCAGATGGTGCAATTCAGGAATATGCTCTACCAGCTTATCAAAATCAAATGTTTTAAGGGTTCCTGTGCTGAAGTCCTTCACCATCCCTATGGTACCCCCGGTATAGATCAACATGATCTTTCGCTGCTCGCTCATATTCCAAAGATACATTTAGAATTTTCGGTAGTTATTGCTGCGATCTCTTCTTGCGATATACTATAGATCTCACTCATTTTCTGCACTATATTGGATATGTAAACGGGTTCATTTCGCTTGCCCCGAAAAGGCGCGGGAGCCAAATAAGGCGCATCTGTCTCAAGCACAATGTGCTCAAGGTCTATTCGCGACAGGAATTTGTCCAAACCGCCATTTTTGAATGTAACTACGCCGCCAATACCCAATTTCATATTAAGTTCGATCGCTGTGAGTGCTTGTTCATAAGTGCCCGTAAAACAGTGAAAAATCCCTCTTAACTTTTCATGTGTTTCATCCCGCAATATAGGGATGATCTCATCAAAAGAATCCCTGGAATGGATGACAATTGGAAGGTCATATTCCCTGGCCAATTGGATCTGTCTTCTAAATGCAGACCGTTGTTCTTTAATAAAAGTATCATCCCAATATAAGTCGATCCCAATTTCACCTATTGCATAGTATTTATGCCGTTTCATATTTTGAGTGACATGATCTAATTCTTCTTCCACATTTTCTTTGACATGCGTTGGGTGCAGCCCTGCCATTAAGTACATATGAGCAGGGTACTGGTCTTGAAGCGACAACATGGCTTCGGTGTAAGAGGAATCAATGGCCGGTAGAAAAAACCGATCAATGCCCTTGTCAATGGCTCTTTGGATCACTTCTGACCGATCATTGTCAAAGGCTTCTACGTATAAATGGTTATGAGTATCGGTTATCTGCATGCAGCAAAAATAGGACTATATTAGCCAAAATCACTACAAATGGTCAAGCTCAAAAAACACTTAAAAAAGAAATCATATTTACCGAATAAGGTAAGGTTGACCAAAACGAATCATTTAGAAATCAAAGCGAAGCTCAACGGAGTCAAGGGTGTCTTTATTTTAGATACCGGAGCTTCAAATACCTGCGTAGGGATTGGCAAAGAAGAAAAATTTCACCTGGAGTTTACCGATTCTGAGCTTAAAGCTGCCGGCGCAGGGGCCACAGATATGGAAACCTTTATGTCTGCCAAAAATACATTGGCCATTGGTAGCTGGGAAACTAAAAAGCAAAAGATCGTCCTTTTTGATCTGTCTCACGTAAACACGGCTCTGGAACTACACAATGCCAGTCCGGTTGACGGAATTATCGGAGCAGATGTATTGATTAAATCCAAGGGGGTGATCGACTATAAATCGCTGCACCTTTATGTTCGTAAAAAAATGTAGTTTATCGTTAATTTCTGTCGGTTACATAGTTTATTTAGATTTAGAATCCCTGCAGTATAGTTTTAATAGTTATTAAACCAACTATTGACCAACCCATGAGAACACTTTTTTCCAGGGGATCTGTTTTACTGTCTTGTCTGATTTTTTTAAGTTGTGTTGACGATGAACTGGTGACGCATCCCACAGTGTCTTATGAACAATCCTTTAAGGAGATGGTCTCTGATCTTTTGGGAACTCCGGAGACTCTTATTTTACCTGGGGAGCAAGATGTATCTAAGATCCCAGCGGATTTTCGGAACGAAATAACTCCCGACAAGATTATCCTTGGCAAGTTTCTATTTCACGAGACCGGCCTGGCCCTAAATCCAAAAAACGACCTGGGCACAGGAACCTATTCGTGTTCAAGCTGCCATATCGCCGAATCCGGCTTCCAAAGTGGATTGCAACAAGGAATGGCTGACGGAGGCCTGGGCTTCGGGTTTAAAGGAGAAAGCAGGATCATGAATCCAGCATATCAGCCGGATTCTGTTGATGTACAGCCTATTAGAGTTCCAACCATCTTAAATGCGGCTTTCCAGCAAGTTGTGCTCTGGAATGGCCAGTTTGGCGCAAATGGTTTAAATTCCGGAACGGAAGCCCAATGGACAGAAGGCACACCAAAAGCCACTAATTACCTGGGGTTCGATGGATTAGAAACCCAGGCCATTGCCGGACTCAGCGTCCACCGGATGGCTGTTGATACCAGCATGATCAATAATAGTCCTTATAAGCAATTGTTCGACAGGGCCTTTCCCGATTCTCCTGAAAGTGATCGCTATACGCAATTGAATGCAGGACTAAGTATTGCCGCTTTCGTACGCACTGTATTGGCCAATGAAGCGCCATTTCAGAAAATGCTGCGTGGAGAACAAAACACCATGACCGAAGAAGAATTTAAAGGTGCGTTTCTTTTTTACGGCAAAGCAAAATGCTACCAATGTCATTCCGGTCCGGGGATGAATGGCATGGATTTCCATGCACTTGGAATGAATGACTTAAGTGGCAACCAGGTTATTGGCCAGGTAGACGAAGCTACTAAAAAAGGGAGAGGTGGTTTCACGAATAACTCCGCTGATGATTTTAAGTTTAAAACGCCACCATTGTACAACTTAAGAGATGTGTCATTTTTCGGACATGGTGGAAGTTTTAAATCCGTTAGAGAAGTAATTAAATATAAAAATGCCGCTAGAGCACAAAACCCCGAAGTGCCAACCAACAAATTATCTCCCTTATTCACACCTCTGAAATTAAGTGATAAGGAAATTGATCAGTTGACACTGTTTTTGGAAAATGCCCTTCACGATCCAAATTTGAACCGGTACGTGCCTGAAGCAACACCCTTAGGGAATTGCTTCCCTAATGCAGATGAACAGTCAAAAATTGATCTGGGCTGTGACTAATTTTACAAAGCGATTGACATTACATTTCAAGCGCTTTCTTTATATCATTGTCCATAAGATGTTGTGCAGGATCTTCCAGCGCTTCTTTTACTGCTACAAGAAATCCCACAGATTCTTTCCCATCGATGATACGGTGATCATAAGAGAGTGCTACAAACATGACCGGGGCGATCACGACCTTCCCATCTTTAGCAATAGGTCTTTCAACGATATTGTGCATCCCGAGAATGGCACTTTGAGGAGGGTTGATTATCGGGGTAGATAGCATAGATCCAAAAACACCTCCATTAGAGATTGTAAACGTACCACCGGTCATTTCATCGACCGTTATCTGCCCGTCACGTGCTCGGATCGCGAGTCTTTTTACCTCTTCTTCTATACCTTTAAATGTAAGTTCCTCTGCATTTCGTATAACAGGCACCATAAGCCCTTTGGGGCCGGATACGGCAATACTGATATCGCAAAAATCATAAGTGATCATCTCTTTCCCATCTATCATGGAATTTACCGAAGGGTATAAATGTAATGCCCGGATCACAGCCTTGGTGAAGAATGACATAAAGCCCAGGCTTACACCGTGCTTCTCCTTGAATTTCTCTTTGTACTGCTTGCGGATCTCAAATATGGGTGTCATATCTACTTCGTTAAAAGTAGTTAGCATGGCCGTTTCATTTTTTACTGAAACTAAGCGCTCTGCAACCTTTCTCCTAAGCATGGACAATTTAGTCCGGGTTTCACCGCGTTTTCCTCCCACTGCACTTCCCATGGCGGGTACAGCCTTTACTGCATCCTCCTTAGTGATCCTGCCATCCCTTCCGGTACCAGTGACTGTTGCCGGTTCTATTCCTTTCTCATCCATGATCTTTCGGGCTGCAGGGGACGCAGATCCGGTGGCATAGCTAGTCCCATTTGAAGAGACAGCTGCCGGCTGCTGCACTTGAGGCGCTGTCGTGGTCTCAGCAGGCTTCGTTACCTCTTTGGCCGCTGCACTTCCTTCCGGTTTTGCAGCACTGGTGTCTATCAGGCAAACGATCGCTCCTACTGCAACAGCATCTCCTTCTTCGGCTTTAAGTGTAATCGTTCCGCTTTCCTCAGCAGGTAATTCCAGAGTTGCTTTGTCTGAATCCACTTCGGCTATCGCCTGATCTTTTTCTACATAGTCCCCATCGTTTACTAACCACTCGGCTATTTCAACTTCAGTAATGGATTCGCCCGGGGAAGGCACTTTCATTTCTAGAATCATGGTATGCTATTTATTTTTCTCAGTCGAAACTGAACTTCTTTTTATCACATTATCTTTTGTGGCATCGAAAACGTAATCTATTACCTGTTGATGCCTGGTCTTTGATCTTACTGCACTTCCGGCAGCAGGGGACGCATAATACCTCCTCGACGCTATTCTAAAATTACTTGCAGGAGAATAATGCATCAGTATGTGTGCCCAGGGACCCATATTTCTGGGTTCTTCCTGAGCCCATACAATATCTTTTGCCCCGGCGTATTTTCCAAGTATCAGATCCAACTTCGCTGTAGGTAGCGGAAAGAGTTGTTCTACACGAACCAGGGCCACATCATTCCGACCTAATTCCTTGCGTTCCGCAAGTAGGTCATAGTAAAACTTTCCTGTACAAAAGACCAGTGTATCAATCTTTTGGGCAACGGCTTTTTTATCGTCAATTACTTCCTGAAACTTTCCTTCTGCAAGTTCGTTGACAGTAGATACAGCCAATGGATGTCTCAATAAACTTTTTGGTGTGAAAATGATCAGAGGTTTCCTGTAATCGGCTTTCATTTGCCTTCTCAAGGCATGGAATAAATTCGCTGGTGTAGTACAATCAAGCACAAACATATTATCCCTTGCACACAACTGAAGATACCGCTCCATACGAGCCGAAGAATGTTCAGCCCCCTGGCCTTCATAACCGTGTGGGAGCAGCATTACAAGTCCGTTCTGCAACTTCCATTTATCTTCAGCAGCCGAAATATACTGGTCGATCATGATCTGAGCCCCATTGCTAAAATCTCCAAACTGTGCCTCCCAGATCGTGAGAGTGTTCGGACTCGCCATGGCATAGCCATAATCAAATCCAACGACACCGTACTCGGATAATAAGGAGTTGTATATTTCAAACCTACCCTGGTCTTTTCCAAGGTGATTAAGCAAAAGGACCTCTTCTTCGCTATCTTCAACTTTAATGACAGCATGCCTGTGTGAGAAGGTGCCCCGTTCTACATCCTGCCCAGACATACGTACGTTATATCCTTCAGATAACAGGCTTCCATAAGCAAGTAATTCTCCCATCGCCCAATCCAGGGTGTCAGATTCAAAAAACATCTTTTGCCTGTCTCCGATGAGACGTACTATTTTCCGCAAAAACTTTTTGTCTTTCGGAAGTTGGGTTATTGATTTTGCGATTTCGGAGAGTTGTTTAATATCAAATGACGTTTCTACTTCCTCCATCATTTCTTTTTCATGCGCCATATGAAAATTTCTCCAGGCGTATGCCATAAATGGCGTAATAACAGTCTTGTCTTCTTTCCTTGAATCCTGAAGTTCTTCCTCCAGGCTGGCCTTATATTCTTTTTCTAACTGGGCTACAAATTCCGTAGTGATTACCCCTTCAGCAATGAGTCGCTCTGTATATATCTCTCTTGGATTCTTGTGTTTAGCAATTATTTTATACAATTTGGGTTGGGTAAATCGCGGTTCATCTCCCTCGTTATGCCCGTACTTCCTGTACCCCAATAGATCGATAAAGACATCCGATTGCCATCGCATTCTGTATTCCAGGGCAAAAAGGGAAGCATGGACTACTGCCTCTACATCATCGGCATTAATATGTAGCACCGGACTTAATGTAACCTTCCCAACATCGGTGCAATAGGTAGACGTTCTACCATCGAGGTAATTTGTCGTGAAACCTATTTGATTGTTAACTACCATATGGATAGTTCCATGAGTCTTATATCCGTCGAGACCCGCCATTTGTACAACTTCATATGCCAAACCTTGCCCGGCAATAGCGGCGTCACCATGTACTACGATCGGCAGTACTTTAGAAAAATCATCTTTGTACGATGCATCTTGTTTAGCCCTGGCAATCCCTTCGACTACAGCCCCAACTGTTTCCAAATGTGACGGATTTGGTGCAATATTCATATTGATCTTATTGCCATTATTCGTAATCCGTTCCGATGTCCAGCCTAAATGATATTTTACATCCCCGTCAAATACTTCCTGTTCATAATCTTTTCCATCAAATTCACTAAAAATATCTTTCGCAGATTTGCCGAAAATATTTGTAAGCACATTTAACCTGCCCCGGTGGGCCATTCCCATAACAAATTGTTCAACACCCATAGATGCAGCCTTTTCTACTATAGCATCAAGGGCAGGGATCAGGGATTCATTCCCTTCCAGGGAGAAGCGTTTCTGACCTACGTATTTTGTGTGAAGAAAGGCCTCAAACGAAACTGCCTCATTTAACTTTCTTAGAATATGTTTTTTACGCTCAGGTGTATATTCAGGGTGATTATCATTTACATTCAGCCTGTCTTGTATCCATTGTACCTTTTGAGGGTGCCTGATGTACATGTATTCTACCCCTATGGCATCACAATAAATTTGTTGAAGGTGATTGACAAGTTTGCGCAGTGTAGAAGGGCCTATCCCTATGATCTCTCCTGCATTGAAAGTAGTATCCAGATCGGTTTCTGACAATCCAAAGTTTTCAATATCCAATGTGGGCGTATACTTTCGGCGATCCCTTACAGGATTTGTTTTTGTAAATAAATGACCCCGACTTCTGTATCCATCAATAAGTCGGACTACCTGAAATTCTTTGTGGACAGATTCCGGTACAGCCAATTGTGAAAGTGTAGGGTCTGCGCCGCTATCTACCATGCGTGCCGCTTCCTGAATAGCGCTTTCCATTCCAAAGTCAAAGCCTTGAAAAAATGCACGCCAGCTAGGCTCTACGCTGTCAGGATCTCTTAGATATTGTTCGTATGTGGAGGCAAAATAAGAGGTATGTGCCGTATTGAGAAAGGAATATTTGTCCATCAGACTCGACTAATAGTGCGAAGAATATTCTCCAAAAATACAATAATAAATACTTATTCGAAGTATCTTCGAAAGGAGAAAATAACCCAATAAGTTACTCAAATGAAAGCTTCTAACCGAAACTTTATGCTTATTATCATATTCCTCTCATTGCCACTCTTGACGATCGGGCAGAGTCAAGCTAATTCAGATTTCTGGCAACGCGTCAATTTTGGAGGTGGGATAGGATTAAATTTTGGTAATAATTCGTTTAATATGGGCTTGTCACCTGCTGCGATTTACAGGGCAAGCGACCTTTATTCAGTGGGTACCGGACTTAATTTCAGTTATTCCAAGTTTGACGATGCTGAGCTCACAGCTTATGGGTTTAGTTTTCTGAATTATCTCAATCCCATACCTCAAATTCAGCTCTCTGCAGAATTTGATCAGCTACGGGTCAACCGAAATTTCGATAATTTATTAAATGCTGATGATAATTACTGGCTCCCTGCCTTAAACCTGGGTATTGGATATGGCTCACGGAATTTTGTAGTTGGACTGCGTTATGACGTACTTTATGACGATGAACGCAGCATCTATGCAGATCCTTTAACACCCTTTGTACGGGTCTATTTTTAAGACTTGTAATTAGTCTTCAGCCAGACTTTTTGCCACTCGCGCTTTAGCACTAATAAGGCGATATGTTCTGCTATTTCGACGGCATCATTCTCCTTAATATTTCGATAGGCATGCTCAGGTATGTCTACTATGTACATCAGGTTCAGGAAATCCGAAAACCGTTCTAATAATAGGAAGTAAATCTTTTCTTTCAGCAGCGCAATAAAATCTTCGGGAATGATATGTAATGGCGCTTCCAACGGAAAATATGCCATATGAAAATCCTTGTTGATCTGCTTGATCAACTTGGAATACAATTGCATAGACGCAGCATATTGTAGCAGCGATTGACAATTGGAGAATTGCGGGACCTTGCTCATTCCCCTCTTAGAATTAATTACTTCTTATAAATAGTGCCTTCCTTCATTACGAAGTTCACCTTTTTGAGTACGTCTATGTTTTCAAGGGGGTCTCCTGTTACGGCAACAATATCGGCAAGGTAACCTTCCTTTAGCTGCCCCAAATTAGAACCCATTCCCAACAACATAGCATTGGTCATTGTCGCTGAGCGCAAGGCTTCAATGGCCGGCATTCCGGCTTCTACCATATAGCCAAATTCATCAGCATTTTCGCCATGGGGGAATACTCCGGCATCTGTGCCGAATGCAATTGGAACTCCTTTTTTGTAAGCTTTCGCAAATGTGTCCTGGATTATGGGACCTATTTCGCGCGCTTTCTTAGCTACAACTTCAGGAAAATATCCGGGTTTTTTTGCGTTCTCAGCGACTTTTTTTCCTGCAGAAATTGTCGGGACCATATAGGTATCATATTGTTTCATAAGATCCATGGTCTCTTCACTCATAAAGGTTCCATGCTCAATAGTCTTAATACCTCCTTTAACGGCCCGCTGCATACCCTCATCTCCATGAGCATGGGCAGCTGTCAGCATGCCATAATCATTTGCCGTATCTGTAATAGCCTTAATTTCTTCGATCGTGAATTGAGGGTTCCTGCCACTTTTCGCCACACTTAATACCCCACCAGTAGCCGTGATCTTGATACAGTCAGATCCCTCTTTATAGCGTTGTCTTACCGCTTTCTTCCCATCTTCAGGAGAATTCACTACCCCTTCTTTTGGACCGGGATCACCCATCCATTTCTTTTTATGTCCGTTTGTTGGATCAGCATGACCCCCTGTTGTAGCAAGGGATTTACCCGCTGTATAAATCCGTGGCCCTTTTACATAGCCTTTATTAATTGCATTTCGCAATGCTATATTCACCCCGCTTCCGCCAAGATCGCGAACAGTA
>JAOTYW010000194.1 GCA_029861705.1 Flavobacteriaceae bacterium | reverse complement strand
GATATATTTAGCCACGAGGACATCATATCCTTCCGGGGTGTTGAGTCCTGTGCCTACTGCTGTTCCGCCCAAGGCCAACTCGCTCAGGTGGTCTAATGTATTTTCCAGGGCTGAAATTCCGTGTGTCAGCTGAGAGGCATATCCGGAAAATTCCTGTCCCAGGGTTAGGGGCGTAGCATCCATTAAATGGGTACGTCCTATCTTAACAACTTTGTCGAATTCAACCGATTTTTTTGATAGGGTATCGAGCAGTGCTCGCACGCCTGGCAGTGTAACTTCGGCGATCATCTTGTATGCAGCAACATGCATCCCCGTTGGGAATGTATCGTTGGAAGATTGGGATTTATTGACATCGTCGTTCGGAGCCAGGGTTTTCTCTCCTTCCCCAATGACTTTCCCTGCGATTTCATGCGCCCTGTTAGCGACAACTTCATTGACATTCATATTACTTTGGGTTCCGGACCCGGTTTGCCAGATAACCAAAGGGAATTGATCATCGTGTTTTCCTTCAAGGATCTCCTCACATACCTTGGCAATGAGATCTCTTTTTTCTTCTGATAGCACGCCTAATTCATGGTTCGTATAGGCCGCCGCTTTTTTCAAATATGCAAACCCGTATACAACTTCCAGCGGCATGGATCCGCCGGCACCTATTTTAAAGTTATTTCGCGAACGTTCTGTTTGGGCACCCCAATACTTGTCTGCCGGGACTTTAACTTCGCCCATCGTATCCTTCTCTGTTCTAAATGCCATTAATGTGAATTTTGTACTACAAAGTTAGGACATTGACTTGTATTCCTTCAAGCGTATTGATGGCTTTGTAAAATTTTTTACCCGACCGATTTGCCATTTGAATTTTCAGCGTATCTTTGTGGAACAATGTGAGGTTCTATGTTTGAATTTGATCAATATCTTGGATTTTTGGCATTTATGACCATTGTCACCATTGGCTTTTGGCTAATGATGCTTTTAATACTCTTCATTGTCCCTTACTGGCTGGGAGGTAATTTAATGGAAATGTGGAAAGAAAGACGCGATGCAAAGCGCGCCAAAAGACAAGAAATAGAAGCTTAAATCAAGCTTCTTTTCTTTTTTTTTTACGACCCTTCGAACTCAAAGTCATCATCCCCATTCATACGCTGGTTTCTACCTTGGCGCTGAGCCTGTTGCTGGTTGAACCTAAATAGCAGGGATGCTGTGATCTGACGTTCTCTCCATTGAAATTCGCTATACGTAAATACATTATCTGTCCTTGTTTCACTGCGTCGCTTGCGCGTATTAAACAAGTCGCTAACGTTTAAGGAAAGTGTCATTTTATCCTTGATCAAATCCTTACTAAATGCCAGGTTCGTGCTAAGTATGCCTTTTCGCTTGCTTTGAGCATTTTCTGAAGGCCCCCGGTAGAAAAGATTGGTTTGGAAATCAATTGCGCCGGGGAGCGGCAATTTTGCACTTAAACGAGTAAACCAGGTAAAATTATCCGCGTCAAAATTTTGAACGATCTCTTCGTTCATAAAATTGGTGTACTGGTAGTCGCCTCTTAAATTTTGCTGAAAGAGATTAATGTTCCATGTAAAACGCCAACTGCGTTTTGGTGTCCAGGTAGATGTTGCTTCCCACCCTATGCGTGTATCTGTGGCCAGGTTGATCGGCGTTCGGGCCTGAACAGGAACCAGTACCGGGTTTAAAGGATCATCCGGATTGTCGATCTCAACAAAATCTCCGGTCTCAAGCGTAATAAACTGGAATACCCCGGTAGACCTGTTATAATATCCAGAGGTCGTAAAAGTGAATTTATCCCATCGCTTTAGATATCCGATGTCAAATGCATTTGTATAAGTCGGGTCTAAATTGGGATTCCCCTGAAATAGATTGGTATTACTGGATCGCGATGGAAATGGATTTATAAATCTGGACCTTGGCCTCCTCAGTCGCCTGCTATAGCTGATCGTAAATTGTTCTTTCTCCGAAAATTCATAGCCGAGGAAGAGGGAAGGAAACCAATCTGTGTATTTTTTGTTGTTTAGATCATTCGTGGTGATCAGGTTCACACCAATGTCTGATGCCTCCATGCGCAGGCCTCCCAAAACGTTGAATTTGCCCACCTTTGTCCCTAACTGGGCATAGGCTGCATTGACATATTCCTTATAGTCTAGTTTATTGCTAAAGTCCGGATCGGCTTGTATAACTCCATTCTCGACCAATCCAAAAGTAAAGTCGGTAATAAATCGGTTAAAGCTGCCTCGATATCCCAATTCTAATTGGGCTTGATCTTTTGCCCCAAAAGGCAGCACATAATCAAACTGGACTAACTGCCTTTTTTGCATCTCATCATTGAGCGTCTGTTCTAATGGAAGACTTGCATTGCTGTTTAGAACCGTTTCCTGGATAAGCGCGTCTTCAAATTCTGTTTGAGAAGAATACTGATAATCAATAGTGAGCTCATGCCCTGAGTCATCTATCTCATGTTTGAAGTTTAAAGCGTATTGAATGCGCTCATCATCTTCTGTCTCATTCGTATTTCGATCTCTGCGGACCGTAGGTTGGCCTGCCGCATCAAAATTGGAGAAGTCGATATCAATATCATCAACACCTTCCGAATTTCCATAGACAAGGGAATTTGTAATACTTGTTTTTGGAGCGAAGAAGTATTCAAAGCCAATATTCGTATTGAAGCCTTTGCGTTCCCGTTGGTAATCTCGGATCTCATCCTGAAAACTTACAGTATTGCCATTACTGTCGAAATTCTCCTGTTCAAAGAGCGCATTCCCGGGGGCATTGCGGTAGCGATAGGTAGTATTAGTGAAAATATTGAATTTCTTGCGTCTGAGATTCAGGCTTACAGCCCCTCCATAATTGTCGGGATGCCCTGCAAAGACATTCAAAGAACCATTCACACCAGCAGTTTTACTCTGCTTTAATACAATATTAAGGATCCCTGCAGTTCCTTCTGCGTCATAACGCGCCGACGGGTTCGTGATCACCTCTACTTTTTCTATCGCTTCAGCCGGCAATTGTTGCAGCGTTTCCGGATTGAGTCCGGATAGGGCAGAGGGCTTTCCATTGATCAGGATACGAACACTTTCATTTCCACGTAAGCTGATGTTCCCTTCAACATCTACAGTAACCGAAGGGACATTGTCCAGGACATCGGTAACAGATCCGCCACGTACGGTCAGGTCTGAACCTACATTGTACACTTTTTTATCAAGGCGTAAGTCTACAGTCGTACGTTCCCCGACCACTTCTACATCTTCCAGCTGCTCAACATCAATGGACAGTCTTATAGTTCCCAGGTCTGTAGCAGCTCTAAACGTCTGTGCTTCCTGTGAATATGTCTTATAGGAAAGATATTCCACGCGTACATTATACCTTCCCGGAGGAGCAGAGACATTAAATTTCCCCTCACTATCTGTGAGTCCGCCGGTCACGCGATCTGGATTTCGGAGGCTTTGTAATATCAAGGTAGCATACTCTAAAGGTTGCCCTGTATCGGCATCTAAAACGGTTCCTGTGATTTCTATGGGTTGTGGGCGGCTGCCTTGGGGTCGTTGTCCTGCGAGTAACATAGGGAGGCATAAAAGCAGGATCAGGAAGGTTTTGTGCATGCTAGCTTTTAGATTTCTTCTTTTTTTTCTTCTTTTTCACCTTCCCATTATTTTTATAAAGATCTTGAAGGGCTTCGTATTGCTCAGGGGGAAGGCTTTGTTTTAATTCTTCGTCCTGTTCCAGCTGCATTTTTTCGAGGGCTTCTCGGTTTTTATCTGGATCCAAAGCGAGGATCTGCAATTCAATTCGTTTTTGAACATATTTAGTCAGGATGGAACGCAGCACTGCTTCTTCAAATGGGTTGAGCTCCAATACTTCCAGGATCTTTGGCATTTGCTGGTCTACGCGCTCTTCAGCCGTCAGGGCTTCTGGATCTTCCATCGGCCTTTCATTAGTACGAGGCACAACGGGTGCGCCCCGGGTACCGTATTGGCGATATGGGCTACCCACTTGTGCGAGGACTGCCCCGTTGATAAGAAAAACAAAGATGAATACTATAAAACGCATAGTCCTAAAAAAATATGACAACAAAAATAGACTAAGGTTTATCCCTGCTTGGTTAAAACTTTGTTAAAAGCTTTATGCTAAAGTGATGATAGGAATTCGGTTATCTTTTCGCCAGGACGGCCTATGACTGCGCGTTTTCCATCACTGACTATGGGCCGCTCTACTAAGGTCGGTTTTGCTTGCATAGCAGATATGATATCCGCCTCTGAGAGAGGCCGGCCTTTATATTCAGATTTCCAGATAGCTTCATTTTTCCGGACCAGATCTTCGGCAGGAATACCCAAGGCTTTTAAAACAGCCTGAAGTTCGTTTTTTGTCAAAGGTTCTTTAAGGTATAGCCGGACTTCATGAGGCACACCGCTCGCTTCAACAAGCTGGAGGCCTTCACGTGATTTTCTACACCTGGGATTGTGATAGATCGTTACCATATATATTAGTTTAGGTCTGAGGTATCTCGTTGCCCCATCATCATTAAATAGGCTTTTAAAAATGCATCCAGATCGCCATCCATCACTGCATCTACATTCCCCGTTTCTTCACTTGTACGCACATCTTTCACCAATTTATACGGATGCATCACATAATTCCGGATCTGTGACCCCCATTCGATCTTCATTTTAGCAGACTCTATTTCCGCCCGGGCTTCCTGTTTCTTTCTCAACTCAATTTCATATAATTGAGATTTAAGCATTTTTAAGGCAGTTGCCCTGTTATCGTGTTGTGACCTGGAGTCGGAACATGTGATCTGGATGCCTGTTGGCTTATGCACTAGTTGCACCTTGGTCTCTACCTTATTTACATTCTGTCCACCCGCTCCGCTGGAGCGTGCTGTTGTTATTTCAATATCCGATGGATTTACATCAATTTCAATACTGTCATCTACTAAGGGATATACATAGACGGAAGCAAATGAAGTATGCCTTTTGGCATTGCTGTCAAAGGGTGAGATACGCACGAGTCTATGCACTCCATTTTCCCCTTTTAACCATCCAAAAGCAAAGGTGCCGTCAATTTCGAGCGTTACCGTTTTAATACCGGCTACATCACCTTCCTGGTAATTCAATTCCTTGACCGAATAGCCATTTCGCTCTGCCCATCGCAGGTACATGCGCATTAACATAGCGGCCCAATCACAGCTTTCAGTGCCCCCGGCGCCTGCGGTTATCTGCAATACTGCA
>JAOTYW010000025.1 GCA_029861705.1 Flavobacteriaceae bacterium | reverse complement strand
TGCTTTACCCTTTTCCGAATTACTCCTTGTAGCCTCTGAGCGCTCTGTTGGAAAACAGATAGAATTTCAGGATAAACACTATTCGGTGATCGGAATGGAAGAGGCTATTATGGCCAAACCGGATATCGCTTTGTTCTCTGCAGGAGGAGATACATCAAAAGAATGGGCACCAAAATTTGCTGAGGTCGGCACAACTGTGATCGATAATTCATCTGCATGGCGGATGGACCCAACTAAAAAGCTCATTGTACCCGAAATAAATGCCCATGCATTAACTAATTCCGATAAGATCATTGCAAATCCAAATTGCTCGACCATTCAGCTCGTCATGATCTTGTCACCCTTACATTTAAGATATCAGCTCAAGCGTATCGTTGTATCTACCTATCAGTCCGTGTCGGGAACTGGCAGCAAGGCCGTACAGCAATTAGAGAACGAACTAGCCGGTATTGAAGGAGAAATGGCTTATCCTCATCCAATTCATAAGAACGCCCTTCCACATTGCGATGTGTTCATGGACAATGGCTACACTAAGGAAGAAATGAAACTTGCACGAGAACCTCAAAAAATACTCGATGATCGTACTTTTTCCGTTTCAGCAACTGCTGTTCGGATACCTACGGCGGGCGGACATTCAGAAGCTGTGAATATTGAATTTTATGAGGATTTTGATTTAAAGGAAGTCAGACACATCCTGGAACAAACTCCCGGGGTAACCGTCGTGGACGACCCAAAGAACAATAACTACCCAATGCCAATTCATGCGCACGACAAAGATGACGTTTTTGTCGGACGGATTCGTCGAGATGAGACACAGCCTCACACATTGAACTGTTGGATCGTCGCAGATAATTTGAGAAAAGGCGCTGCTACCAACGCCGTTCAAATTGCTGAGTATTTGTTGGCCAAAAACCTGGTATAAATCCACTTAACCCTTTGATTTGCAATTGATCCGAGAATTAGGGATAATCACCTAATTTATAGTACATTTAATGCTCTTCAAATTCAAAGAAGTTGAAGCTAGCCGCAAAAACCCATCTTCAAAGAAGCCAAAACAACAGCCTAATTAGTATAACTAATAAGAGTATTGTGTTAGAAGTCAAAGAAATCTCTTTTGCTTATGATCGCATTCCTGTGCTTGAGGGAATTAATTTTCAATTGGCACAGGGTGAGCATTTGGCCGTTATGGGTGAAAGTGGTTGTGGGAAGAGTACCCTGCTAAAGATCATTTATGGTGCGCTTCAACCGAGTCAGGGTGAAATATTCTGGAACGGAAAGCAGATAAAAGGCCCTGATCAGACACTTGTCCCCGGCAAGCAAGGCGTGAAGTATATGTCTCAGGAATTTGACCTGATGCCGTTTACCACTGTTGCTGAAAATATCAGTTCATATTTATCTTCTGCGTCACCAAAAAAACTGGAAAAGCGGGTACGGGAATTGCTCTATGTGATCGATATGGTCGAGTTTGCAGGCACTAAAGTGAAGAATTTGAGCGTAGGTCAGCAACAACGAGTAGGGCTGGCGAAAGTCTTGGCGCAAAAACCTCAGCTTTTGTTGCTAGATGAGCCTTTTAGCCATATAGATAATTTTAGAAAGAGCTATTTACGGCGGAATCTTTATGATTACTTAAAAACGGAGGGGATCACCTGCTTAACTGCCACTCACGATTCCAATGACGTGTTGCCTTTTGCCGATTCCGGCCTTGTCCTGAAAGATAATGTGGTACTAGCACATCAGCCTATTCTGGAGCTTTATGATAAGCCAAAAGATCTTTATGTTGCCTCACTTTTTGGTGAAGCTAATAAGGTTTCTATTGAAGTGATCAAGTCCTATGCGAACACAAAAAGACGTATCATAGTCTATGCCCATGAGTTTACGCTGGCCCATACTTCGGGTATCGGGGCTATTGTTATAAAGAAATACCCTATGGGCAGTCATTATTTATATAAAGGGGAGGCGGAAAATCAATACTTACTCTTTGAATCAACGCAAGATCTCGATCTGGGTACTGAGGTAAGGCTTAATATTTCTATCGATATTATTAATAAGCGGTTACAAAATAATAATGGCTACTAATGGATCGGGAACAGATTCATAAAGAACTGATCGTAAAGTTTAGCAGAAGTAGCGGCCCTGGAGGTCAAAACGTTAATAAAGTGGCTACTAAAGTCATTACCTCCCTCCATATCGATAGCTCTGAAGGGCTTTCTTCAGGTGAAAAAAGACGGATATGGGATAAGCTTTCAAACAAAATTTCCAAAGAAGGATATCTAACGGTATCGGCAGAAGATAGTCGTAGTCAATCCAAAAACAGGGATATTGCGGAAAAGAAACTTTTTGCTTTGTTGGCCGATGCCCTTAAAAAACCAAAGCTCAGAAGAAAGACAAAACCTTCAAGAGCATCTAAGGAAAAGCGATTGAAAAAAAAGAAGGCCATTGGCGAAAAAAAACAAGGTCGGAAAAAACCTGATATTAACTAATTCCTAAAAGTCGCTTTAGATAATAAAAAAAGAGATCGCATAAAGCGCTAAAAGTCCGGCTGTTCCCAATACAAAACTTCCCAGGCTGAACAAGCGGTAACCTGTTTTGACGTTCATCCCGCTCATCTGTGTAACAACCCAAAAGAAACTGTCATTGGCATGGGAAATTACCGAAGAGCCGGCCCCAATGGCGACAACAACCATTGCTTTTTCTATTTCAGACTCAAATCCAAGTACGGGCAGCATGGGCACTAAAATTGAAGCTGTGGTTATCAGGGCTACTGTAGACGACCCTTGGGCAGTTTTTAAAGCCGCCGCCAAAATAAAGGGAAGTAGTAAGCCAATTTCCAATGAAACCAGGCTGTCTCCCAGCGCATCAGCAATTCCGGAATCATATAATACCTTCCCAAAAATACCTCCTGCACCAGTAATCAGGATGATCCCTGCCGCTTCTTTTACAGCCGATCCTATCCACCCCCCAGCTGACAACATTTTGCTTTCTATTTTCTTTGGCAGTAACAAGCATAGCAAGACGCCAATAAATAAGGCAATAACAGGCTCGCCAAGGAATACCACCAGATTCCACAATCCTTCAGGCTTGTCAATTATTTGAACTGCGACCGATTTTAGAATTATCAGAATTATCGGTACCAGGATCGGGATCGAGGCGCGAAATGCGCCCGGTCTTTCTTCGTCTTTGTCTGGAAGTAAACCCAGATCGCCTATGGAATCAGGATCAATATAGGTTTTTGAGGCATAGACTTTTGAATAGAGCAGCGCTGCTAAAAGAGCGACCACGCTCACCGGAAAACCTATGGCAATCACCAGTCCTAAATTTGCATCCAAAATTCCGGCTGCTGCTATGGGCCCAGGCGTTGGCGGTACTAATGTATGTGAGGCCAGAAGTCCTAAGCCTAACGCTACGGAAGAGCCTGCGATCGTAATTTTAGCCCTCCGGCTCAGCCCCTTGTTCAAAGGTTGCAGGAGAAGGAAGCCACTATCTGCAAATACAGGAATGGAAATGATATATCCAATGATCCCCATTGCCGATGGAATATTTTTTCTCCCTATCCATTGCAAGACGCGTTCTGCAATACTGAAAGCACCCCCGGTACGCTCGAGGAAGGCACCAATAATTACCCCAAATAAGATGATCAGACCTATTTTCCCAAGCGTATCCCCAAATCCATTGTTAACGGAACTGATCAATGCTTCTAATGGCATTCCTGCAGCCAGGCCATAAAGGATCGCAATAGTAAACAGAGCTAGGAAGGGATGAATCTTCCATCTGGTGGTCATTAGAATGATCAGAAGTACGGCAATTAGCAGATAGAGTAATTCCATAAGTGAAAAGTACTTAATTCTTAGGAGACCAGGTCTGCCAAATCCTGTCCCACTGCACTCCCGATTGCCACACCCATTCCTCCTAAACGGACTCCGCAATATACCCGAGCGCTCACAGCTTTTACAATTGGGCGCTTTTTATGTCCAACTCCCATTATACCGCTCCACCACTGATCGATCTCAAAAGCAGTTTCCGGGAGAATAACATCTTTCAGAAGTGATGTTAAATAGGTTTTGATCTCTTCTGTGTTTCCAAACGCTGTGGTTTGTTCACCGTTCGTATTCAAGTGGCGCCCTCCTCCTAACAACAGTCTGCTATCCACATTTCGAAAGTAATTGAAACCCTTATACATATGGAAGGTACCCTTGATACGAAGGTCTTTGATGGGTTTAGTAATCAGGACCTGCGCCCTGGCAGGCAACACCTCTTCATCTAAAATCTCTTTCGCGAAGCCGTTCGTAGCGATCATTAAATGACGGCTTTTCATACTGAACTGATCCGTTTCAATAATCACATAATCTCCATTTTCTTCAAAGGAAGTAACGGATGTGGAGTTTACTATTAATATCCCTTGTCTATGTGCAAGATCTAATAAGCCCTGCATCATTTCTCCTGTATCTAATTGTCCCTCAAATCTATTCCATAGAAGCGTTTCCTTAACGTTTCGAAAACCGAAGGTATTAGGTAGCTCTTTAAAAACAGCTTGTTTGAAAATAGGCAGGAGCATTTTATTAACTGCGTCACGGGCACTGAGACACTCATCATACAACTCCGTCTCCTTTTCAGAAAACACTTCATACCCCCCAAATGATTTATACTGCAGTTTATCTTCTCCGAGAAGGCGTTTTAACTGTTGCACGCCTGTCCGCCTTTTTTGAATGAGATTTATAATCTCTTCTTCACTGTGAGACTTGAAATCGTCCAAGATTTCAGACATGCTCCCAAAACAGGCAAAACCGGCATTTTTAGTACTTGCCCCCTGGGGAAGTATTCCGCGTTCAAGGATAATGATCTTAGCTTTAGGAAAGTTTTTTCGAAGTGCTAATGCACAATTAATCCCTACAATCCCGCTTCCCACTACGGTAAAATCTACTTTTTCAAGCCAAGATTTATGCTCCCAATAGCTCAGCATGTTTTATGCGGTTTGTGTCTTTAATTATAGCCTATTCTAGCTCCTTCATTTCAAAGTCATCCATGAATTTTGTAGTGTAGTTTCCGGCAAGGTAATCCGGATGGTCCATCAATTGCCTGTGAAATGGAATAGTGGTATGGACGCCTTCGATCACAAATTCATCTAAAGCGCGCTTCATCTTATTGATCGCTTCCTCACGGGTCTGAGCCGAAGTAATTAGCTTAGCGATCATGGAATCGTAATAAGGAGGAATAACATATCCGCTATACACATGAGTGTCTAAGCGTATGCCATGGCCTCCGGGCGTATGTAAGGTTGTGATTTTGCCAGGAGAAGGGCGAAAGTCGTTGTATGGATCTTCTGCATTGATCCTGCATTCAATAGAATGTAATTTAGGAAGATAATTATTACCGGATATCGGCACACCTGCAGCTACCAATATCTGTTCACGGATGAGGTCATAATCTACAACTTGTTCTGTAATCGGATGCTCTACCTGGATTCGGGTATTCATTTCCATAAAGAAGAAATCCCGATGTTTATCAACCAGGAATTCTACGGTACCTGCACCTTCATATTTAATATATTCAGCGGCCTTAATTGCCGCAAGCCCCATGCTTTCACGCAGTTTATCTGTCATAAAAGGAGAAGGGGTTTCTTCAGTAAGTTTTTGGTGCCTTCTTTGAATACTACAATCGCGTTCTGAGAGATGACATGCCTTTCCATATTGGTCTCCAACTATCTGTATTTCAATATGTCGAGGTTCCTCAATAAGCTTTTCCATATACATCCCGCCATTGCCAAAGGCAGCCTCTGCCTCTTGCACAGCGCTTTCAAAGTGCTTCTCCATTTCATCTTCACTCCAAACAGCACGCATTCCTTTTCCGCCTCCACCTGCTGTTGCCTTAATCATTACCGGATACCCAACTTTCTTAGCGGTCTTTTTAGCATCTGCAACATCTTTCAACAATCCTTCTGAACCGGGAATGGTTGGCACGCCGGCTTCTTTCATGGTTTCTTTAGCTGTTGCCTTATCTCCCATTTTGTCAATCTGATCCCCGGAAGCTCCAATGAACTTGATATCATGCTCTGCACAAATTTTAGAGAATTTTGAATTTTCAGAAAGGAATCCATATCCAGGATGAATGGCATCTGCATTGGTGATCTCTGCTGCTGCAATAATATTGGGTATTTTCAGGTATGACTCACTACTTGGAGCAGGGCCAATACAAACAGCTTCATCGGCAAACCTTACATGCAGGCTTTCTTCATCGGCTTTTGAATATACCGCAACGGTTTTGATTCCCATCTCCTTACACGTTCGGATAATTCTCAGGGCGATTTCCCCTCGGTTGGCAATTAGTATTTTTTTGAACATACTACTAGACTTTCGATCGGATCGTTCTTGAATGAACGCATCCACTAATTAATAGAGATGTTGAATTCTTACTTATGAAGGGTCTATGAGAAATAAGGGTTGATCAAATTCCACAGGTGAGGCATCTTCAGCAAGGACTTTTACCACCTTACCTGATACCTCAGATTCTATGTCATTAAAAAGTTTCATCGCTTCAATTACACATAGTACATCGCCCGGGGCAATAGAAGTTCCCACCTCGACAAAAGCAGGTTTGTCTGGAGATGGTTTCCTGTAAAAGGTTCCAATGATCGGCGATTTGATCGTTATGTACTTGGAATCATCCACCTCTTCAGCAGCGGGTGCTTCTGCAGCCGGGGTTGGCGTTTCAGTCGCCGCCGGAGGTGTAGGTGCTGCTACTGACGGTATTGGGGCAGATGCTACAGGAATCTGTTGCACAAGCGTTGTTTCCGGTCCGGTGCTTGTAGCACCTGTGCGGATCGTAATCTTTAATTCCGGAGTCTCCAACTTCACTTCGCTGGCACCGGATTTAGCTACGAATTTGATCAGACTTTGAATTTCCTTAATATCCATTGACTTCGTATTAGTTCTATTTTAATCGTTTGTATCATAGGCCCACTTGAGATAAAGCGCGCCCCAGGTAAATCCACCACCAAAAGCGGCAAACACCAGGTTATCCCCTTTTTTTAACTGCTTTTCATAATCGTAAAGCAAAAGAGGTAAGGTCGCCGAAGTAGTATTGCCATATCGCTGAATGTTCATCATAACCTTTGAGGCGTCTAATCCCATTCTCTTCGATGTCGCATCAATAATACGTTTATTTGCCTGGTGTGGAACAAGCCACTGTACATCTTTATGCGACAGCCCGTTTCGTTCCATGATCTTTTCTGCTACATCGGCCATATTGGAAACTGCAAACTTAAAAACCGACTTCCCGTCCTGAAATACATAATGTTTCTTATCCCTTACGGTTTCTTCGGAGGCGGGCAACAAAGATCCCCCAGCTTCAATCTTAAGAAACTCGCGTCCTGTGCCATCCGATCTGAGGTATTCATCCTGAACACCATATCCTTCGGTATTAGGTTCAAATAAAACCGCACCTCCGCCATCTCCAAAAATGATGCAAGTAGTTCTATCAGTATAGTCCAAAATAGACGACATTTTATCAGCTCCAATGAGCAAGACTTTCTTGTATTTTCCCGATTCAATGTACCTGGCTGCTGTAGACATCCCGTATAGAAAATTTGAACAGGCTGCCTGAATGTCATAAGCAAAGGCATTTGTCGCACCGATCTCTGTTGCTACATATACTGCGGTTGAAGCCACAGGCATATCCGGTGTTGCCGTACCTAATAAGACCAGATCAATTTCCAGCGGATCCAGATTTCTTTTCTTTAGAAGATCCTGGGCAGCTTTGATGGCTAAATATGATGTTCCCTTATTTGGGTCCTTCAAGATTCGGC
This sequence comes from Flavobacteriaceae bacterium, assembly GCA_029861705.1. GTDB lineage: Bacteria > Bacteroidota > Bacteroidia > Flavobacteriales > Flavobacteriaceae > HDS-28. The sequence continues at coordinate 11,699 of JAOTYW010000025.1, read as the reverse complement.
GTTCTTTTACTCCTGTCCGGGTTGTGATCCACTCATCTGTGGTCTCTACCATGCTTTCCAAAATTTCATTGGTCAACCGATACTCCGGAAGGTAAGCGCCAACAGCCGTAATGGCCGCCGTGATTTCACTCATGTGTAAATTGGTTTTTTGTCGATTTTGCCCAAAAAGCCTCTAAAATCAGCGAAAAGTAGTCATTTTTGGTCACTTTTAGCCCTCTTTTGAACATTTATAAAGAAAATCAACAATAAAAAAACCCACTTAAAAGTGGGTGTGTTTTTTTTGTCTCTATGCTTATGCCGCGTCTTCTGTCTTATCGATCAGAACTTGTCCGCGATAATACAGTTTTCCTTCATGCCAATGTGCTCTGTGAAACAAATGTGTCTCACCTGTAGTTGGATCTTTAGCAAGTGTCGGAGCCGTTGCTTTGTAATGTGTTCTTCTTTTGTCGCGACGCGTTTTAGACGTTTTCCTTTTAGGATGTGCCATGACGAAGGTTATTTATTCGTTAGTAATTTTTTTAATGCATCCCATCTGGGATCATTCCTTTTTTCCTGATCGTTTGACCCTGAAGGGTCCAAATCCCTCAGTTTATCAAGTAGTTCAGATTTAAGACTACCGTCAATAACGCCGGGATGTATTCTCTTTTGCGGAACAGCCAGTACGATCATTTCATATATAAAATGTGAAATATCTAACTGGTGTTCACTATGAGGCAGCACTACAATATCTTCATAGTCGTCATCATACTCATCTCCAAATTTGATCACCAGATCAAGTTCGCCAGAGAGCGGTTGATCATAGGGCTCGCGCGAAAGGTCGCAATTGACGTTTACTGAGCCTTCGGCTTTCAGTGTTAACTCCATTATAGTCGATGTCTTTTCCAGATCGGCTGTGACATCAATCTTTGAGGAGTTAAATTCCTCATAGTTAAATAATTCAAAGAACGAATTCGAAATTTGGTACCTAAATTGGTGTTTTCCCAATTTTAAGCCCGCAAAAGGAATAATAAACTCCTTATTCATCTCCATTGGTTTCCAATCAATTTCGGCCTGCAAAGATAGGGTTTATTTGAGATTTCACAACCTTTGCTTCAAGAATTTACCCTTCGGGGCGGGTACTAAAAAGCTATTATTTCCTTGGGGGTTGGGCCTCCAGAGGTGTCGCCGTCAACTTCTTGTATTCTTCTCGGTTTTTGAAGATGCGGATTGCCATAAATACGGCCTCTTTGAATGAGCCCGCGTCTGCCTGTCCTTTTCCTGCAATTTCAAAAGCGGTTCCATGGTCCGGGGAAGTCCGCACTATTGGCAGTCCTGCGGTAAAATTAACTCCTTTTCCGAAGGATAAGGTTTTGAACGGAATCAAACCCTGGTCATGATAAGCGGCTAAAACAGCATCGAACTTCTGATGATTGCCGGCCCCAAAGAAACTGTCTGCAGCATAGGGCCCAAATACCAAAAGCCCTTCATTCAGACACTCCTGAATGACTGGTTTTACTATTTCATCATCTTCTTTCCCGATGACCCCATTATCTCCGCTATGCGGATTTATCCCCAAAACTGCAATTTTGGGTTTGCGCACGGCAAAGTCCTCTTGTAATGAAACAATTAATTTCTTGATCTTTTCTTTGACCAATTCAGCTGTGATCACCTCGGCTATATCTTTAACGGCAACATGGTCTGTCATCAAACCGATCTTAAAATCTTCAGTTACCATAAACATCAGGCTTTCCGATTTAAACGCTTCAGCCAGGTAATCTGTATGGCCAGGAAATTTAAAATCCTCGGATTGAATATTACTTTTGCTTATAGGCGCGGTAACAAGAACATCTATCTGCTTATTCTTAAGTGCCTCTACGGCGGCTTTTAAAGATCGAAGGGCATATTTTCCAGCAGTTTCCGTTGTTTCCCCAAACTTTATCTCTGCTTGCTCCTGCCAAACATTAACAACATTAATCTTTCCGTCAATGATCTTGTTCAGGTCCTTGGCTCCATTAAAGTTAATATTGAGTTTTAAAGCGTTCTTTAATTGGCTAATGGTCTTGTTAGAGGCAAAAATAACTGGGGTGCAAAATTCCATCATTCTGCTATCTGCAAAAGTCTTTAAAACCACTTCAGATCCTATGCCATTCAGATCCCCAATTGATATCCCTAGTCTGATTTTTGACGATTCATTCATTCAAAAAAACCTTATATACTACCTTTACGCGGTAAAACTACTTATTTTAAAGGACACGTGTTTACAGGGATCATTGAATCATTAGGGATCGTTCACAAACTTGAAAAAGAAGGCGGAAATCTTCACCTTCATATTCGATCTGACATATCAACAGAATTAAGAATTGATCAAAGTGTTTCTCACAATGGTGTCTGTCTTACTGTAATAGCCATTGAAGAAGATATACATGTTGTTACTGCTGTACAGGAAACATTGCAAAAGTCGGCTTTGGGACAATTACAGGAAGGAGATCCGATAAATTTGGAGCGTGCGATGAAAATTGGGGATCGCTTAGATGGCCATATGGTACAAGGTCATGTGGATACAACTGCCCGATGCACTGCAATCAAGGAATACGATGGGAGTTGGGTATTTTCATTTGAATATGATTCCTCACCCGACTTACTTACGGTAGAAAAAGGGTCAATCACAGTAGATGGGGTTAGTTTAACCGTTGTTAACTCAAAAGACAACCGCTTTGATGTAGCCATTATTCCTTATACCTATCAGCAGACACGATTTAGGACTTATGATGTCGGGCAAGTCGTTAATCTTGAGTTTGATGTTATAGGTAAATATATCGCTAAGTATATGGCCAGGTAGTTTTATATTTTGATGAAAATCTTCTTTTTATACATCACATAGGCGAGGAGGCAATAGAAGGCTGCCACACTTAATCCGTAGAGCATAGACGAAAACTTTAAAGACATGAAGTCATAGGTATAGATGGTGTCAAATATCCATCCATGTACTGATTGACTGTCATTAATTTTGAGCAAATAAAATAGTTTCGTGAAAAAACTCGACAAGAAATATACGGTGATCGCATTTGCGCCTGCATAACTGAATATACTTCCAAAGCGGATTTTTTTATAATCCGTAAAATAATAGATAAGACACAAAGTCAGATTAGCCCAACCTGCCGTAACAAGTACATAGCTGCTTGTCCATATGGCTTTGTTGATTGGGAATACGAGGTCCCATACATAACCCAGGAATAAGCAGGCAACACCAATTAGGATCATGAATTTGATCTTGCTTTGAGTTTTTGCTCTTAGGATAAGCCCGGTAAATATTCCCATTAATGCTGTGGCTATAGAGGGGAGGCTGCTTAAGATCCCTTCCGGATCATAATCCTCCTTGTACATATGCGTGCCCAGTACATTCAAGTCTATAAAATTCGCCCAATTATTAGGGGCCCTTTCAAATGTTGGCGCTTCGCCATTCAGAGGAATGAAACCCAACCAGATCCAATAACCCAAAAGGATGGCTATACAGATCCCGATTAGAATACGCCAATTACAATGGAGAAAAAGCAAGGAGGCGAAAAAGAAAACTATTCCTATGCGTTGAAGAACACCTGGAAATCGAATCGATTCAAAATTTTCTACAAAAGGAAAATCGATCGTAAATGCACCGAGGAAAAGGCCTAATCCCAGCAATTTAAGTGTTCTAATTATGATTTTTCGATATACCGGCCAATTAGGCGTTTTATTTTGATAGGCGAATACAATAGAAGTCCCTACAATGAATAGAAAGAATGGGAAAACAAGATCCGTTGGGGTATAGCCATGCCAATCTGCATGTAAAAGAGGAGCATAAACATTAGACCAAGTGCCGGGGGTGTTGACCAAGATCATAAGTACGATGGTCAAGCCTCTAAAAATATCAACCGAAATTACCCTCTTGTTCATTTGCTCTAGTTCATAAAATATCATCTTTCATTCGGCCCCAAGCTTTGATCAATGAGAATCCAGAAACTATTGCAAGGCTTGTAAGAATCAAAGCCGAAGTTGTATGACCATAAATCCAATGTCCTGTGGCGAACATTATCGTATAAATCAAAACAACACCCAATAGCATAGCCAGAATTCCGGAGGGCACGCTCCATTTTTCACCCAAGTCAACCTCAACATTATCTGTTTTGGCCTCATCAACCACTTTACGCCATCCAGGGCCTCCAGGCTGGATTTTCTTATAAAAAGAACGCAGTACATCTTTGGATTCTGGTTGAGTTGTAAAAGTAGCAGTGAGCCAGATAATTGTGGTTATTATCATTACAAAAGGGATTTCTCCCCAATCAGGAAATATCCCTGTATCAGTATTAAAGAAGAATTCACCTAGGGGTGTTGCCTTCAATAGTATGGATAGAATACCTGAGGCAAACATGGCTGAAATTTCAGTCCAGGCATTTATTCGCCACCAAAACCAGCGTAGAATAAAAATTAGACCTGTACCCGCGCCAAATAAAAGGAGCATATCAAAAATTTGCATTGCATTTTGCATCAACAACGCTAGAGCAGCACTGAATACCATTAATATTACGGTTGAAAATCTACCAACAGCAACAAGCCTTTTTTCAGAAGCCTGCGGATTGATCTGTTGTTTATAAAAATCGAACACTATATAAGAGGAACCCCAATTTAATTGAGTAGAAATAGTACTCATATAAGCTGCAATCAACGATGCCAAAACCAATCCTAATAGACCGCTTGGTAATTTAGTCAACATCGCAGAATACGCTAAATCATGTCCTAGTTTGTCTGCCGGAACATTCGGAAACGCCGTTGAGATACTTGCAATGTCAGGGTAAATTACTAATGAGGCCAAGGCAACCAATATCCATGGCCAGGGCCTAAGGGCATAATGCATGATATTGAAGAAAAATGTAGCTCCGATAGCGTGATTCTCATCTTTTGCAGCTAACATACGTTGTGCAATGTAGCCTCCGCCTCCTGGTTCCCCTCCAGGATACCAGGAACTCCACCATTGCACGGCAAGCGGAATTGCCAATAGTGTAATTACTGCCTTTGTATTGCTAAGCTCTGGTAATATAGAAAGTTTGTCAATTACATTTTCATTAGACATTACTGCGTTTATACCGCCGACTTCGGGTAAATTAACCAGGTAATATGCTGCGCCTATTGCACCGGCCATTGCCACAAAAAACAATAGAAAATCAGTATAAACAACACCTTTAAAACCTCCTAATGCACTAAAGGTCACAGTAATCAGGCCAGCACTAACAACGGTTTGCCAAGGTTCAAGACCTAACATGATCCCTCCGATTTTAATGGCTGCCAAGGTCACTGCTGACATGGTTATCACATTAAAAATAACGCCTAGATAAACCGCTCTGAATTTCCTTAAAAAACTAGCTGGTTTGCCGCCATATCTTAATTCATAAAATTCTAAATCAGTATTAACATTCGATTTTCTCCAGAGTTTGGCGTAAACAAATACGGTTAGCATTCCCGTTATTAAAAAACACCACCACACCCAGTTACCAGAAACGCCATCGGTTCTGACAATATCAGTTACAAGATTAGGTGTATCGGTAGAAAATGTGGTCGCTACCATTGAAAGGCCTAAAAGCCACCAAGGCATAGTCCTGCCTGAAAGAAAAAATTCAGTGGAATTTTTTCCAGATCTTTTAGAGACAACGATTCCTATTGTCAGAACAATAGTAAAGAATCCAATGATCAGCGTATAATCTAGCGTACTGAGTTCCATACAAATTGGTTGGTTGGTTGGTTAGCCTATAAAGATATAATTTTTAATCAGGGTCAAGAGAAACCCAAAATAAAAAAAGGACGACTAAATGTCGTCCTTGATATCGTGTTTCTCCAGTATCAAACTGAAGCGTTCAGTGTGTTATGCCTTTTAGCTGTTGTCCTGAACTTTTGCTCTAGGGGCATTCTTTTTTACAGAAGCAATTCCATTTCGCATAGTCGCACCACTGGCATACATCTGGCTCGCGCCAATAACCTGTCCGTTGGTAGACTTTAGATTGAAATAAGGCTTTCCATTTTTTGCAACCTTTCTATCAAAGCACTTATCATTCTTACAGTTCTTTTTCACGGAATCAATTCCGTTTTCACAGGCGGCTTTAGTTTTATAGGCCTCACTGCTCAAAATAACCTGACCATTACCGGCTTTCAGATTAAATCTAAACTGACCAGATTTGTCTTTTTTGATTTCAAACTTTCCCATTGTAATTAGTTAAATTAACGATTCGATTTAAAGTTACGAAGCAAATTTAAGATATATAGTATTTGCTCTGCAATTAATTTTCTCATTCTCTGAATATTGAACACTTTTTAAGCACTCCATATAATTATTACACTTTAGGATTTCTAATGGCAGGTATTCCGGAAGTGTCATAGCCAGAAAATCGTTTGAGGTAATCAGACAGATAGGATCCAAACACATCTGAGACATTATACATCCCGTTACTTCTCAGGAAGCGTTTAACATTTCCCGGTCCGCTTAGATGTGCAGCGGCCAAAATCCCTGATTCTGTGATCAGAATACCTTTAATTTTTTTTCCGCTATATCTGACAATGTCATTTCTCAGAATCCATTTGTTTCGAGAAACATTAGATCGGAATGCAGCTTCCTGCAGAGCCGGGTCTGTCAAAAAAGCTCCTGCATCATAAATTCCCACAAGTTGCAATGTGCCCATGCCAAATTGATATTTACCCATATAGCCTAATGTGTTTACCGAGAAATAATTACCGCGGGATTCTTTAAATGCAAGAGACTCTTTAAATCCGATAAACGAGCTTCCGATAAAAGGAGGCAGAACCCCCGGAATAATTATTGGCTGATTAGGGGGCCTAGGATATAGTGCTTTCATACAATTATCCATCCTTAAATGCTCGGGAATTATTTGCATTTCCATGTTTCCTGCTTCCCGAAAAACGTCATTCGTCTTGCTTGCATAAAATGATAAAAAGATCAATGCAAGAGAAACGAAAATCATTAGGGTGATTTTCATAGTGGTTTGTTTTTACTTCAATTTGAGTTTGAAATGAGGGGAGCTGTGGCTATCTGCTCATATTCCGGCGAAATACGCCAGGAAGCAAACGAAACTTAGCATTCCAAACACAATAATTATTATTTTCAATATTCTATTCACAGTTACAACTAGTCTCTATTCAATTCCTCAACTCTATATGCAACTACTTAGTAGCAAAAGTTAGACTGTCAGGGGAAGATGAGGGGAAAAAAGGGCCCTGATCACTCAGGGCCCAAAAAAACCAACCAAACAAATCAAAACAACTAGCTTACCCAAAATAAAGTTGTCAAAAACCAAAAGACAACCTTAGTGTATACGTAATGCTACGATGGTTACATCATAAGCTTACGTGCTATAGTTATGGTTGATAGAACAACCTGTAGTTAGTGAATGTACAGCATTCGTGTTTATCTTTTCTTTGTACCTGTTTATGGCAATCGGGTTTGTTACACCCTCATAATTCTTTAATTCACCCGGGAGTTCCGTTCCTGAAGTCCTCTTCAACTTTTTAATCAACACCACATTTGCGTAGATCGAAAATAGCAGTGCCGAAGCGCTGATTCCAAAAAGTATCACAATGATCATTGAAGTTTCCATATCTATTCTCTTTACAATTTTGAAGCAAAATTTTGGGGGGAATCTTTCAAAACAACACTCAAATCTATATCGTGGTTTCCGCATTCCACCACGAATATTGAATACTTAGAAGTGCCTCGATGAAATGCATAAAATCATCGATGAAATACATATTTGTAAGTATTATCTTACAAATATCATATTATTAGAAATGTATTTGGAAAAAAATTAACGCCTGATCAGGCTTAACGAAGATACTTAAAAACGCTTTTTAATAGCTCTTCCTGAGCGAAAGGTTTTGGGAGAACCGCGTTCATTCCAGCTGCTTTATACGCAGCAATATCTTCTTCATATACGGTTCCGGTCACGCCAATGATCGGAATATCTTTAATCCCCTTAAATGGGAAATCGCGAATGAGTCTTGTAATTTGGTCTCCGCGAATGTTGGGTATGTTCACATCCATAACAATGAGGTCATAGTTTGTATTTACAACCTCCTCCATAACTTTAGCCCCATCAGACACCAGTTCAATATAAAAACGATCTGTTCCTGAAAGAAACTTAAACAATACTGTTTGGATCATAAGATCGTCCTCTACCAGCAATAATTTGTATTTATCTTTCTTAAGGTTCTTGCGCAACACAGCATCCAGGGCTTCATCCTTTACTACTGCCCCTATTGAGGAAGGTAGCGGGTACTTCAAGTTTAAGTCAAAGAAAAAACGGCTTCCTCTATCTACCTCAGATGTCACATGTATTTCCGAACCCATAAGCGTAAGCAGTCCTTTTACAATAGAAAGTCCCAAGCCACTGCCAATCTCTTTATCAGACTCATAGATCTGGGTGAAACTTGTAAAAATACGCTCTAATTTCTCTGCAGGTATTCCTCTTCCCGTATCTGAGATCTCAAATCGGACATTCGCCTTATTGGCCCGCTTCTGATTCAATTGAACTGTAAATTCAATCTGTCCTTTTTTAGTGTACTTAATAGCATTATCAAGGATGTTTGTAAGTACCTGGTAGACCCGTAGCCTATCCGACTCTACTATTTGCGGCAGCTTATCATCTACCCTGGCTATAAATTTCAAGCCCGCCTCTTTCGCTTTGGTCGTGTATGTAAATATCAACAGATCAAGAAGTTTGATCAAATTGAATTCTTTTTCCACCACTTGCAGTTTTCCAGAGGAGATTATACTTATGCTTAAAATATCTTCCAGCAAGAGTCGCAATTGAGAATTAGACTGGGTGAGATATTGCACCATTTGTTTTTGCTCTGCATCCAGATCTGTCTGGTCCAGTACCTGTGTAATCGACATAATGCTGGTCAGCGGATTCCGTATCTCGTGGCTAAAGTTCCGAATAAACTGATTTTTAAATCGTTCTCGTTCTTCTAGTTCTATATTCTTAAGCGCGATCAATTGCTCTTGTATAATCGACTCATTTCGAGCCTGGGCCACAGACTGATACTCATTGTAGTGTTGTGAGAGGTCATAGATGACTAATAAAAGTGCATCATCCTCCCTGCGGAGCACGAGATCAGTAATCAATTCTTTTCCGTTTGTCGCGAGGTGAACACAATTAAAAGTAACCTCATTTTTGGAGTCCGGGGCTATAGCTTCCAGCGATTCAAAGAAGGGGTGAAAGTCTTTAAGTGAATCTCCTGTCTTAAAAGGGATGCAAGTATTGTCAGACTCACGAACCAGGCCATTATCATCCAATACAACAAATTGAATGGAGTTTCCTATGAATTGATTTTTGTATTTTTCGAGCATCAGATATCCAATTGGGTGGCCATTTCAAGAAACGCTTCGTTTACTGCATCACCCGTCTTGGCTGAGGTCATATAATCACTTTGAATATCGTTTTCTTCGAGAAGTCGTTTTACATCTGCAGGATCAACCAGGTCCATTTTATTACCTACAACGAGTACCGGGACCTTTTTAACCTTTTCCTGTATGATGTCAAGATCTCGTTGTATGTTTTGAAAAGTTGCAGGGCGGGTAACATCGAAAACAAAGATAACGCCATGAGTGCCCATTAGGTAGGCATTTCTGATCAGATGGAGTTCGTCTGTACCTTCAAGATCCCATAAGATCATCGACAAACTAGTGCCGCTGGGAAGCTCAACTACTTTTTTGGTGATGTGTACGCCGATGGTGACTTTGTATGCATCTGAGAAACTATCGCTGACAAACCTGCGGATCAATGAGGTCTTACCCACCCCAAAATGCCCGAGCAGCAATACTTTCTTAGATTTTTGCATTCCCGAAATATTTGGACAATTCCTTTTCGATATCGCTACGCGTTACAGGCTCACCATCTTCGCCTCTACCCTGTCCCAGATCCATGACAAGATCCAGATTCATGGCCATATACTTATTATAAAAATTGAAGATAAGGTCCTGAACCTTGTTTTTTGACCGCGTGAGATAATTCCCTGAAATTACCACAGCTACATAATGTGTAACGAAGCTCTGAATATGTATCTGGTACAATTCATATTCGATCAGCTCCAAGCTTTGACCTCCCTTATTGAAGGCGTCTTCCACGAAAGATTTAATCGCTGTAAGCATTCCTGATATCAATTCCTCATCAATAGTTGCTGTCTTAGAGTAGCCCCCTTTTAAAATGCCCGATTCACGTTCTATAAGAAAAACCTGTTCGATCTTGGCCATAGAAAGCTCGCTCAACAATAATTCTTCCTCTTTTTCATTTCCAAAAATTGAGCGGATTTTTCGTTTAGCACTTTTTACAAAGCTGAATTGTTCGTCTATCTTTTCAGATAACACTTTCATTTCCTGGGCAATGTATTTCTTGATCATTTTCCCCAAAACCGGATACAAAGCATCTACAACCTCATCCTTATGGTGTTTGATCTCTTCTTTTAAGGTTGCCGTAATAACAGGGCCCAGGGTATCAGGTATACTTTTGGTGAATGCCTCTAATTGCGCAGAAACTATTGGGTCTACTTTCCCGGAAAGTTTATTTCGATCATGCAAGATCTGCTCTAACTGAACAATACGATCTGTAATCTTATCAGCGTAATCCCGATCGTCTGTGAAGAGAATATCTTTAAGAACTTCGAGTCTTTCCCGTTCGTTCATCATGCCCAAATCCCTTTATGCTAATGATTACTTGCTGATCTTTTCTCCCAGCTGAATGAGTAGTTTTCCCAGTTCTTCACGATGAACAATATCGCTATCAACAGCTTCAATCTTTTGGGTTAGGCTTTCTTCCAGATCAGTAATGCGAACATTTACGTCCGTAGAAACATCGTCAATAGAAGCTTTTAAGTCTGTGCGAACTTCTTCAATGAGTTCTTCAAGCACTTTTTTCTTGTCAAGAATCTCTTTCTTTAGCTTGTCAAACTCACTATTGAATTCCTGGATGTTTTCACCAAAGATTAGGTTTTTGATCACTTCGATCTTTGACTTCGAGAGCGCATCTTCCTCTTTTTTGTTGATGGAAATGACAGGTTGTTGCGATTTAGACATGGTCCTGAGTTTTTTTATCTAATGGGGGTGGGTTCTTTTTATAAAAAATACTACATCTGGTGATGTAAAATACATCAATTTTCAGTCAGGTGTGAAGGGCTAATATAGGGTATTTTGGCGTTTCACAAAGGATTTGCACGATTTTCAGCTCAGTAAAAACGCTCAAAGAATTCCTTCAAAGCTTGATTGAAAATTTCGGTTTTTAATTCCCCTGAATAAAATATAAGGAATTTTGGGGAAGAAATGGGCAAATTCCAAATGACAAATGACAAATGACAAATTCCAATTGCCATCATTTGGTGCTTGGCATTTGGTGTTTGAATGTTTCTAAAAGTAAAAAAGTTACCCAAGATAGTCTTGCCGCATTTTTAAATAGCACAATGCGAACTAAATAGAGCCTGGGTTCGTGCGCTTTGCGCACGGACCAGAGAAGTCCCGCTCCTGCAAGTAAGGCCAAACGCCTGCTAAAATTCCACTGGATCCTTTGCATAGAGGTTCAAGCCGGTGAGATGACTAATAGCACATGCACTTTTTATTGCAAAGGTCACCTGGGTTCATTCGCTTCGCGAATGGACCAGAGAAGTCCCGCTACTGCAAGTAAGGCCAAACGCCT
>JAOTYW010000193.1 GCA_029861705.1 Flavobacteriaceae bacterium | reverse complement strand
GCTCTTTATCGGATCTCCATCACCATCCAGGAAGGCATCTTCTGAAGCGCTGTCTAATCGCAATTCAGGCTTTAGGATCAGATTCCCAATATTTGCACTAGCTGTTAACGTAAGCGCCAGGACACTGCTGTCTGCTAAACCCGTACCAATTGCACCAAAATTTTCTATTTCGGAAAAATATTCGCCCCGTAATCCCAAACTGAATATCTCCGAAGTTTTAAGCTGTGGATATAGGGCAATACCGGCAAATCCTGTATCATCACTCCCATCAAAGTAAGCAGCATTAATACCCAGGTAGACATCGTCAGACAGGTCAAATCCGCCTGTATAGTCCACTTCAAAAGCCCCATCATCAGCAAGGAAATTCAGAAACTGTCCTGAATAGCCTAGCTGTGCGCCATAGGCATACTTCCCGTTAGGATTGAATTCTGTCAGATCCGTTGGGTTCATAACTGCTAACATGGCCGACCAATCGCTGCCAAGGTCGATGTCAGCTCGCAATCCGGTATGGCTAAAGGGTCCGTATGAGAACAAATAGGAGGTGCTGTAATTAAAATTAGCACTGGGTGAAATGACTTCGTATCCGAGAAATGTATTGAAGTTTCCGAAGGTAAGTTTTACCGATTCGCTTACATTCCAATATACGTAAAGTTGGTTGACAATATTACCTGTGGCAGAGTACATTGGAGAAGCAAATATTGCATCTGTACCTCGTGGTCCGAAGACTAGATCTGCTACAAAGCCAACATCCGCTCCTTCGTATGTTGCAATGGCATTGACCATACCCAGCGAAAATCCGGGTAAATTGGCAAACGAGCTGCCCGGCGCCACATAGGAATCCCCGGAATTGGCAGCATTGAGATTAGCACGGTAGTAGGCATCAACTGTCCCACTAAAATTGAATTTTTTGACTTCTTCTTCTTCTGCTTCTTGTGCCGGCAGCAAAAAACCGCAGCTTAAAAAGGAAAAGATTAGGATAAATTTTATGAAATTTGTATTTGTAATCGTCTTCATTATTATATCATTTTAGGGCCTAAATCAGGCTTTGTGAATGTTAGTAGAGATGATGAAATGGTTACAGAACGGAGCGTTTGTCGGAACGCTCCGTTCATCTTTTTTGTTAATGTTGATTCATTCTGAAATCGGCATAGGCATCCATTTTGTGTTCATGAATATCGAGACCTTCCAGTTCTTCTTCTTTGGTTACTCTGATGCCAACGGTCTTCTTTAGCGTATACATTATAATGAAAGATGTCATGGCACAAAAAAGGGCAACGGCTCCAACCCCAGTGAGTTGATACAGAAATTGATCCCATCCAGCCTTATCCCCGAATAACCCAACCGCGAGCGTGCCCCAGATACCGCAAATAAGGTGAACTGTTACAGCCCCCACCGGATCGTCAAGGTGCATTCGGTCAATAAGGGCGATCCCGAAAACTACGATCAGACCGGCAATAAAACCAATTATAACGGCTTCATTGGGAGACATCAGATCGGCTCCTGCCGTAATCCCCACAAGACCTCCCAGAATGCCATTAAGGAACATAGTAAGATCGTAATTCTTGTATAGTTGATACGAAAGAATAAATGAACCAAACCCTCCGGCAGCTGCCGCAAGGCAGGTGGTAACAAGCACCAGTGAAGTAGTAGCTGGATCGGCTGATAGAACAGAGCCACCATTAAATCCAAACCAACCTAGCCATAGGATCAGGACACCTGCTGTAGCCAGAGGAATGTTATGTCCCGGAATAGCTCTTGTCTTCCCCTCTTCTCCAAATTTCCCGATCCTGGCACCCAATAAGGTAATGGCAATAATAGCGCCCCAACCTCCGACAGAGTGTACTAGGGTAGATCCTGCAAAATCATAAAAGCCGGCATCTTCGCCTCCGAGGGTGGAAAGGAATCCGCCGCCCCATTGCCAGGAACCGACAATAGGATAGACCAAACCGACATATAATATGACAAAGACCATAAAAGGTCCTATTTTTATACGTTCTGCTACTGCCCCTGAAACAATAGTAGCTGCAGTGGCGGCAAACATACCCTGAAAAAGGAAATCCGTCCACCAGGTATATCCTCCACCCGCATATTCAGCTGTCATGCCGTTTTCCGGAGCTGCGATCCCAAAACCGGCAAAATCAAGAATCCCCAAAGATCCCTCTTCAAAGCCCGGGTACATCAAATTAAAGCCACCGATATAGTACATTAAGAGTCCGACCGTGATAATAAATACATTTTTGAATATTATGTTGATAGCATTCTTTTGGCGAGTCAATCCGATCTCCAGAAAGGCGAAACCGGCATGCATAAAAAATACCAATGCCGTGCAGACCATCATCCATACGTTATTTGCTGTGAATAATCCTGTGTCCATTTTTTAAGTATTGAATTAGTGGTTGATTAGTTAATTGATGGCATCGTAGCCTGTTTCTTTAGTCCTGATGCGATATGCTTCAGTGATCTCGGAAACAAAAATTTTACCATCGCCAACTTGTGCGGTTCCGGCAGCATCTAATAAGGTCTCAATAGTTCGTTGCAGGAATTTGTCAGTAACTACAATTACTAAGTACCTGCGTTGAATATCACTGGTGCTGTATGAAATGCCTCTGTAGACATGACCTTGCTTTTCATTTCCTACACCAGTTACATCCCAGTAACTAAAAAAATTGACCTCTATACCATGTAAGGCCTTTTTAACTTCATCGAATTTTGATTTTCGAATGACTGCTTCAATTTTCTTCATAATGACTAAACTAAGGGGTTATTGCGGGCAAAAGTATCAGAATAAATATATAACCCCCAAAAAATAGAGGGGTATATTATAATTTTTATAAATTATATATAAATGACCCCTAAAAAATAAGGGGTATTAAATGAAAAGTTAAATATTTGTGAATATTGTAATTAGATATGACTACAGTTGTCTTTAGAAATAAATGGGGTACTAGACACTTCGGATCAACCAAAGTCCCAGCAAGACTGCAAGTATGCTTAAAAGCACACTTGAACCAATATAAAGAGCGGCAAATGTCAGCTCGCCATTCTTTATTAGGTTCTGACTTTCATATGCAAATGCAGAAAAAGTTGTAAAACCGCCACAGAAACCGGTTGCTAGTATAAGCGCCTGGTTTTGAGAGAGAAGATCTTGTTTAAAGGTAAGCCCTAGAATTAAGCCAATAAGGAGTGAGCCAAGTATGTTGACAAGGAATGTACCGAGATAAAAATTGGTGAAATAAGGATTGAAATAATTACCTATTATGAAACGGAAACAACTTCCGATACCACCGCCTAAAAAAACAAGGAAGAGTTGCTTCATACCCTAAAGGTATAAAACTAAATAGCTTTTTTAAGCTCAGTATCACTGGAATCTAATGCCAGGACTTTAGACTTGGTATTCATAGCGGCAGAACTCTTCGAGAAGAACGAAATACCTTTCGCGCTCAGAATACTTACTAAAAGAAGTGCGATATTAAGCACACTTAAGACAATAAAAAGTGTAAAAAAGGAGACCATAAAAAGTCTTTAACTAACAACTACTAACAACCTAACGCAAAAGTACAGCTTTTCTTATGTTATCCGAGGAAAATTAAAGAATTGGATGGGATTTTGCTTTTTTTGATGAGTCAGCAACTTTTTTCTCAAAATTTTAGAAGATACTTAAGTGCAAAGAGGATTATCAGGAATATGACAAAAACGATCCCTACCCACTTAACGCCTTTATAGTTTTTTTGGTGTAATGAGGCATCTTTTCTATAGGCTAAGAAGATGATAATAGAGAAGACAACTACAAAAAATGCCGTGAAAACCAGTTGACCCGTGCTGAACATATTCCTTATTTTTACGCAAATCTAACCTAAACCCCACGTATATGAAAAGTAAAATTAGTGCTGTCGCTCTCTTTCACCAATCATTTGGCCTCGGGGTTTCCCATCAGATGAAGGCCAATCTTGGAGCGGAAAAAAATCGTCTTCGATTTAATCTTATGGATGAAGAGAATCAAGAATATCTTCAGGCAGCAGAAGAAAACAACCTAATTGAAGTAGCTGATGCCTTAGGTGACATGCTTTACATCCTTTGCGGGACGATTCTAGAACACGGCTTACAACATAAAATAGAAGAAGTCTTTGAAGAAATACAAAGAAGTAATATGAGCAAGTTAGGGGCCAATGGCAGGCCTATTTACCGCGATGATGGAAAAGTTTTAAAAGGCCCAAACTATTTCAAGCCCGATATCGAAAAGATACTTCAGCTTAGGCAAGAAAGCTGATTCGTTTCTAAACAACCGGATATCGCCATCCGAAATTATCCGCTGAGCGATTGTATTGTATATTGATCAACTCTTCTTTTAACAGACTGGCATAACTCTTTTCTGGTGTTACCAATTCAAATCGTTCTCCACGATACCCAAAGCCAAGGATGGGATTAATAACGGCAGCAGTGCCACTCCCAAACATCTCTTTTAGAGTGCCAGATCTAGCACCTGCTACAAGTTCTGAAACCTTAATAGGCCTTACTTCTATGGGGATTCCTCGTGCTTCGGCAAGCGCAATAATACTTTTACGGGTTACTCCATCCAGGATCCTGTCACTGGTCGGACAGGTCACCAAAGTATCCCCCAATCTAACAAAGACATTCATGGTCCCTGCTTCTTCAATATACTCGTGCGTTTGTGCATCTGTCCAAACAACCTGTTGGTATCCTTCCTCCTGAGCCAGCTTTGTCGGATAGAATTGTCCTGCATAATTCCCAGCAGCCTTGGTAAAGCCAAATCCACCATCGGCAGCCCTGCTGTAATGTTCGGCGATCTTTACGCGAACCTCACCCGAGTAATACGATTGGGCCGGAGAGCAAATGATCATAAATGTATATTCCTCTGCAGGTGTAGCTTTGATACCCGGTTCTGATGCAATAACAAAGGGTCGCACATAAAGTGTATTACCAATACCCGGCTTCACCCATTCTTTATCTAATTGCAGCATCGTGGTTAGTCCATCAAAAAAATAGCTTTCCGGAAATTCAGGTATGGCTAATCGCTTGCTCGACTTGTTAATACGTCGTAAATTTTCATCCGGTCTGAATAGCCACACATGTCCTTCATCATCTTTATAAGCTTTCATACCTTCAAAAACAGCCTGGCCGTAATGAAAAACCTTAGCCGAAGGAGAAATACCAAGCGGACCATAAGGTTGTATTCTTGGTTCTTGCCATTCACCGTTTTTATATTCACAAATAAAAATGTGATCCGTGAATACGTCACCAAAAGGC
>JAOTYW010000192.1 GCA_029861705.1 Flavobacteriaceae bacterium | reverse complement strand
AAGTGGAACATTTACAGCTAGGGGATCAATAGCCATACTTTTCCTGCCATCGCGCCTTTAGAAATTCTCGTATACTTTTCTCACGGCTACTATTTCCAGGGGTAAAAAAAGAGGCGCCTTGAATTTTTTCAGGTAAAAATTCATGCGGTATAAAGTTCCCTTCGTAATCATGGGCATATTGATAAGATTCTCCATAGCCTAATTCCTTCATAAGTTTGGTTGGTGCATTCCGGATGGATAGTGGAACGGAGAGATCGCCGCTATTTCTAACTTCAGACTGGGCATTTTTTATCGCCAGATAGGAGGCATTGCTTTTAGGGGAAGTGGCCAGGTAAATAGCGCATTCGCTTAATATAATACGTGCTTCCGGATAGCCTATTGTCGTCACAGCTTGAAAAGTCGTATTAGCCAAAACCAGCGCTGTTGGATTGGCCAGGCCAATATCTTCCGCAGCCAGGATGACCAGTCTGCGCGCTATGAATTTGACGTCTTCTCCTCCTTCAACCATTCGGGCCAACCAATAGACAGCAGCATTGGGATCGCTACCGCGAATGGACTTAATAAACGCCGAAATAATGTCGTAATGCTGTTCTCCGGTTTTGTCGTAAAGCACGGTATTTTTCTGTACTTTCTGTTGCACAAGGTCATTGGTGATGCTTACTTTCTTTTTGGGTTCAGAGCTGACAATAAGTTCGAAGATATTCAGCAGTTTCCTGCCATCTCCGCCGGATAACCTAAAGAGCGCTTCTGTCTCCTTCAGATCTATCGTTTTAGTACGTAATTCTTCATCGCGGTCAATGGCCCTTATTAAAATGTTTTCAAGATCGTCTTTGCTAAAGGGATTCAAGGTGTACACCTGGCATCTGGAGAGTAAGGCAGGGATAACTTCAAAACTTGGATTTTCGGTAGTGGCACCTATAAGAGTGACCCATCCTTTTTCAACCGCTCCTAGCAGGGAGTCCTGTTGCGACTTGCTAAAACGGTGTATTTCGTCAATAAATAAAATGGGCCCTTTTGTCGTAAATAATCCAGATTCCTCCTTTGCTTTTTCAATGACTGCCCGTACATCTTTCACGCCACTACTAATAGCGCTTAAAGTGAAAAAAGGTCGCTCACTTTCTGCAGCGATCAGTTGGGCCAGGGTAGTTTTTCCTGTACCTGGTGGCCCCCATAATATCATAGATGGGATTTGACCAGTCTTTATCTGAGGTGTGAGTACACCTTGTTTTCCCACTAAATGAGATTGACTAATAAATTCACTAAGGGTTGTGGGTCTGACCCGTTCTGCTAAGGGAGCCTTCATGGGATAAATGTAGTAAATTATGTAGATGACAAGATTTCAGGTTTATGAATATTGGTCGTATTATTGATAGAGTGAAGAAAATGCATGTCAATGAGCAAGGGAGATCCGTTTAGATATACATATGCTGTAGTTTGGGTTCCAATGCTGACAGTTTTATTAATCTGGACTGTCTTTTGGATCGAAGTGGATTTTGGTGTCAACTTTAATGACTGGGGCGTATATCCACGTACACTTACCGGATTGAGGGGCATATTTGCAAGCCCTTTTATCCATGGGTCAATTGAACATTTGTACAACAATACAATTCCCATTGCTGTCCTGACCTCTGCGCTGTTTTATTTCTACCGCAGAATTGCCTGGCGCGTCCTCCTGGTAGGGTTATTATTGTCCGGGCTATTTACATGGATCATTGCCCGCCCGTCATATCATATTGGAATCAGTGGTATGATCTACGTCCTGGCCAGTTTTATCTTTTTCAAAGGGATCTTTTCCCGGCATATGCGACTTGTAGCCATATCCCTCATCGTCGTGTTTATTTATGGAAGTTTGATCTGGTATATATTTCCAATAAAAGACGGGATATCATGGGAAGGTCATTTAGGCGGTTTTCTAAGCGGACTATTTTTGGCTTTTCTTCTGAGGTCTTATGCGCCGGAGAAAAGGAAATATGCCTGGGAGAATGAGGACTATAAAGAAGAAGATGACCCCTTTCTACGACATTTTGATGAAGAGGGAAATTTTATTGATGATCCTGATGGTGTCATGCAGCAAGAGAGGCCTTCGACCCGGATCATATATCACATTAAGAAAAATGAGGAAGATCCTCCTACTGAGTGATTCGTTGTCTTAGCGATTCATACAAAAATACGGCAGCAGCTACGGATACATTTAAGGAACCGATCTGTCCTCTCATTGGGATGGCGGCTTTTTGGTCTGCGAGTTTAAGCAGGGCAGGGGAGATCCCCGCACCTTCAGAACCCATCAAAATGGCACTCGGGCCAGTCATATTTGTGCCGTATAGGTCGGATTCCGTTTTTTCTGTTGCAGCTATGATCGATATACCCGAGGCTTGCAGATAATAAATGGCATCCTTAAGATGAGCAACTTTAATTAAGGGAATATTAAAAACGGCCCCGGCTGAAGTTTTGACGGTATCGGCATTGACAGGTGCAGAACCCTTGTCAGGAACGATCACTGCGTGAACCCCAACACATTCTGCAGTACGCAAAATGGCTCCAAAGTTGCGCACATCAGACACTTCATCCAGCACTAAGATCAGCGGATTAACATCTGAGGCTACAATTGTATCAATAGTTGATTCTAGCGGTTGAAAAGATACTGGTGAGATCTGGGCTACAACACCCTGATGGTTTTGGCGAGTGAGCTTACCGAGCTTTTCATAAGGGACATAAGACACTGGAATATTTGCATTTCTCAACACCCCTTCCAATTCTTTAAATAAAGCCCCTTGTAGCCCTTTTTGCATAAAGACCTTCTGTATGTCCTCTTCGGCCTTAACGGCTTCCATAACAGCTCTTAAACCATAAATTTGAGTATCGTTGTCCATGACTTAAGCGTTTCCATGCCTTCTGACTTGCAAAGTGGATAAATTTCTTTGAATTGGGGGTTTTTGATTTAAATTAGTGAGCTATTAAAAAGTAAGTCCTAAAGCACCTATTTCAGGCGCACCCCGATTATAGGAATAGCCCCTCCAGTAAAAGCCGTCTCCTTCGAATTTCCAAACGACTTCTTTGTCTCGTGTGACCTCCCAAAAGCCATAATCTCCCTCGGTGATAAGAATATTCCCATTAGAGAGTTGTACTGCCCCTGATACACGTTGCGCAAATAAATCGGGATCTGTGAACTCCCAGAGTATCTCAGGCTCATTATCAGTGTTTGTCAGTAATTCAAAGGTTTCGGGAAACTGAAGCTCATAGACGGCAGATTGCCCTCTATTTGTTCCATTAGAAAATATCAACATTTTACCTTGATCATCTCCTGTAAGCGGATTCGGAAAGTGTTGACTATAAAATAATCGAGTGCCTTCTGTATTGTCATAGGTTTCCGGATTTCCGAAGCGATAAATAAGATCACCGCCTTTACCATAATTACCTCCGCTATGACCGGCAGCCTGCTCGGTAGTTGTACTATGATCAATGACCCACACTTCTGAATAGAAATTCACACTCAGGAAAATAACATCATTTACTGCGTCATAGGCAATGCCATTGGCGTGCGTAAGATCGCCAGTAGCTTGCGGCCAACCCCCATTATCAGGAATATAATTTAGATCGATCAGCTGTGGGTTGTCTGCCACCACTCCAAAATTATCCTTGGTATCATCAAAGTCCTGTACCATGTGATCCCAGTCATGCCATTCCCATACGATTTCATCTGTAACCGGATCAATTTCAATGATCGCTTCAGTATAGATAATGCTATCAAATTTTGATCCAGCGGCCACTACGTCTTCTGCCGTTCTTTTTGCCCAAACCATGGCGAGGACATTGCCGTTAGGCAACAGTTCAGCATCGTGATGCGTTTCTGCATCCTCTGTGGAATAGATAAAATCCCAATCAATATTCCCGTCCTTATCTACGAATTGCAGTCGACCTCCTTTTCCGCCAAACGGAACTCGAGGGTTGTCAGATTCCAGGGATGCAAGCAAACGCGCATCGGGCAAGAGAAAAACGTCATTACCTATGTTGTTTGATAATTCCCATTCATACCATAGACTAGCCTGTTTGTCCATTATGAAAGCACGATTAGCGCTGGCATCGTTGACTAAAATCAGGTCACTACTGACGAGGCCGGGATTGAAGAACTCAACATCTCCGATTTTCACTCCTGGAGTAACAGGATCTGGAATGGAATCAATATCCCCAATGATCACATCATCTATTAATGGGACATTGCTATCATCATTGGAACAAGAGATGAATCCGAGCAAAAATGTGAATGCTATACCAAAACCTAGGAGTTTTTGCCTATGCATTTCAAGGATTTTATGGAATTGTAAGATGCTGGTTTATTGAATCAGCTATTCAAAAATTGAATGACTTGAACTAAGTCTACTTCCTTACGAAGGTTGAGCTCGTTATCTTTAATGTAGTCCTTGACAGCATTACGCTTGTCATTTGACACAGTATTTAAAACACTTCCCTTTTTCAACTTAATGTAGTCTACACGATTTGCGCCTTCTCGCTCCAGGTAATACTCTATATATTGGGTGAACTTGGCAGGAACGTCCTTGGCAAAGGAATTAGAGGCCTTTAGCCCTTCCTGGAATGTAGCGTAGTATCTTTTATACAATTTGTATTCTCCGGTATCTACTAAAGTGATCAGGTAGCCATTAGTCGTCCGATCCGTTTTGTCGATAAAGGTTTTGAATTTCATTGGCTTACCATCAATATCTATAGCGATCGCCTTATCTCTTCCTAAAGCGCGAACACCTTCATCCTTTGAATTAGTTGTCTTAATTTCAATCTCCTGGTTAAGAGAATTGAATCGATAAAAAATATCGCCTACAACCTCATCTTTATAGGAAAGTGTAGTGCTCTGAAAATCATTTGACGTATACGGTGAGCCACGAAATGCTTCATAATTGACCTCTCGCTTCTGGTCGGCTTCTGAAATAGGACCTAAAAGACTTGAAATGGCTCCGGAAATAGCGCCTTGATCAGCTGAACCTCCTGTCGTCATGTTCGAGGCAATCTGCCCTGAGTATTGGGCACTTAAAGTGATTGTAAATAGGGCTAAAATCCCTGTAAAAACTGCATTCTTCATATCTGATTTTTGTTTAAAAGTAAAGATTATCTGAGACATATGCTATTTGCACAGGCCTATATCAATTTATAGTATATGTTTTAATGTTTTCATTGTTTTGACCGGCTACAAGGAGCTGTTTTTCCTTCAGGGTGATCAGGACAATTGATTTTACATTTCCTTCAAGGTAAAGTCCTGATTGTCTGTGTGATAAGGTCTTATAATTACCTTTTTGATCTGCGATCAGTACAACTCCTGAAATAGCATCCAGCCTGGGTGTTTC
>JAOTYW010000023.1 GCA_029861705.1 Flavobacteriaceae bacterium | reverse complement strand
GGGACTCCATTCATCTTGTTTTTGTAATGATCTCACGTAGTTAAATACCTCACTTCTGGGTCTGTCAATATCTATTGATCTTGAAACATCGTACGATTTTGGTGCTATCAAGCCTAGTACAGCGATCAACACCACAATTCCAATAAGGATGTAGAGTAATATTTCCATTTTAGTGTTTGTTAGCGTGTTGAAAGAGTAAGATATTAAATTTTCGCGTCTTTATGATAGCGGGCCAGGATGTCATCCAAATGATTGATAGACTTCATAGTCCAGTCAAATCGCTTCATAAGCTTTTCTGTCTCAGTTAATTCCCAATGTTGATCTGAATTGCGGAGTTCCTGCGTCAGTTTTTGAAGGATAATAGCGGCAGAAACTGAGATATTGAGACTTTGGGTAAATCCTACCATTGGAATTTTCAGCTTGAGGTCTGACTGATCCAATATTGTACTACTTAAGCCTTCTTTTTCTGTACCAAAACAAAGGGCTATCGGTTTTTTAATTGCGAAATCTTCCAGGGATTCTACGCCATCTTCAGGAGTGGTGGCTACAATTTCATAGCCCTTGGAACGCAGGTGTTTTAGGCAGTCTGATGCGTTTTTATAGCTGTGAACATCTACCCATTGCTCGGCTCCCATGGCTATATTTTTGTCCAAACGTTTACCAAAACGCGCTTCGATCAAGTGAGCGCTCTGGATCCCAAATACATCACAACTCCGTATGACTGCAGAGGTATTATGAGCCTGAAATACATCTTCTGTAACTACAGTAATAAAATTAGTGCGGGTTGACAGCACTTCCTTAAAACGCGCTTTTCTTTCCTCGGAAACAAATCCCTCCAGATATGCCAAAAGATCTAGGTCCACCATATGTCTAAAGTAAGAAAACGTATCTTTATATTGAAGCTTTAGCTATGCCTGAAAACATAGTCATTTTAACGGGAGCCGGTATGAGTGCCGATAGTGGGTTGCGGACATTCCGTGATGCTGATGGCTTGTGGGAAGGTCATGATGTCATGCAAGTCGCTTCTCCTCAGGGTTTTGCCTCCAACCCGGAGCTTGTACTGGATTTCTATAACCAGCGAAGACGACAACTCAAAGAAGCGGAACCCAATGCCGGACATACAGCTTTGGCAACTTTAGAACAACACTTTGATGTTTCAATAATAACCCAAAATGTAGACGACTTACATGAGCGTGCGGGAAGCAGTAAGGTCTTGCATTTGCACGGGGAATTATTCAAAATTCGCAGTACGGGTAATCCGCATGACGTGCAATTTTGGACAGAAGATATTCTTGTAGGAGATCTATGTGAGAAAGGACATCAATTAAGACCCCATATTGTATGGTTTGGGGAAGATGTACCCCTATTAACTGAAGCCGCACGCATCACTGCCGGGGCAGATATCCTTATTATTATTGGTACGTCTATGCAAGTATATCCGGCTGCTTCATTGATACACTATGTACGCTCCGGTATTCCTAAGTATTTTGTAGATCCGAATCCGACACTTTCAGCTCATCAATACGATAATCTTGAGATCATCACGAAAAGAGCCGCTGAAGGCGTACCTATTCTGGTTGCTGACCTAGTTGGTAAAGAGCTCTAGTTTTGGCTGCCCAGGCAGTTATATCAGTGATCTGCTTCTCCGTTAAGCGCGCATCGGCATGTGTCCACTTGTATTCCTTCAATGGCATTTTACCTTTTTTCACTTCTTCAATAACTTCCTCCAGTTTATGATCCTTTTTATCCGTTTCATAACTTTCCCAGGCAGAAAAATTTAAATGTCCCTTCCCGTGATCAACATGATCTGCCAGCCAATAAGAAACCGGAGCAATATTGTTATACCATGGATATATGGTGTTATCACTGTGGCAATCGTAACATGTAGTCTTTAATACGAGCATTACCTCATCAGGTGGATTCGTCTCTTGCTCGAAAAAGGAAGTATGGCCGACTTCAGCCGTATTTTTCTCAGGTCGAAAAAATTGCATTACCAGAAAAGAGATCAGTAAGATCCAAGCAAGTTTTTTTAGTAGTTTCATAAACTGGTTTTGACAAACGAAAATATAGAATTTCAATTGGAGAGAGAAGCCCTTAGAGAATGTTTAGCGTTGATGTGCCAAATGCGTGAAGAGCGACTCAAGGCGGCCTCGTTATTACGGGAATACCCCGACAGCATACCAACTCTATTGGATATGATCTTTGCTGATGAAGAAGAATATGGTTTTAGAGGGGGATGGGCCCTGGATCTGGCCCTACAAAAGGATCTTTATTTGATCTTGCCCTGTATTGACCAATTTATCAGTGGTCTGTCATCCCTTAAAAACGAATCTGCAATACGCTCATTTGCCAAGATATGTGAGGCACTTCTTATCGCAAAATTCCGGAAAAAGGATCCCCAGGTCATGGCCATCTTAACATCGGAACACCTTAAAACCATGACCGAAGCCTGCTTTGAATGGCTGATTGGCGAACATAAGGTGGCTGCAAAGGCTTTTGCAATGACCAGCCTCTATGAATTGGGAAAAGGGTTTGATTGGATCCATCCCGAGCTTAAAGTCATCCTGCTGCACGGATATGAGAGCGGGAGTGCAGGATATAGATCACGTGCACGAAAAGTACTGGATAAGCTTAGCCGCGCAAAGACCTAATCCCTGCAAAGGAATTTTTTACTCCATGGCTTATAAGTATCTTTGCACTTTTCCTGCAATCTTGGTTTTATTTTATGAATGCATTTAATTTAGACGCAATATCCCCTATAGACGGTCGCTATAGCGCGAAAACCTTAGAATTGAAAACGTACTTCTCTGAAGCGGCCCTGATTCGGTATAGGGTTCAGGTAGAGATCGAGTACTTTATTGCCTTATGTGAAATACCCTTAGAGCAATTACCGGTTTTAGATGAGTCTCAAAAAGAGGACTTACGGTCTGTATACCACAATTTCAGCACTGAAGATGCTGCCAAGGTTAAAGAAATTGAAGCCACTACGAACCATGATGTCAAGGCGGTTGAATATTTTGTGAAATCTCAATTGGAACGCAAGGGCTTAGATGCGCATAAGGAATTTATTCATTTCGGACTCACCTCCCAGGATATAAACAATACGGCAATTCCTCTCTCCTTGAGATCTGCGATGAATGATGTCTATGTGCCACAATATCTATCCCTCACGGATACACTCAGCCTGCTGGCAAAACAATGGGAAGATGTACCCATGCTGGCATATACACACGGCCAACCAGCATCCCCTACCCGCTTAGGTAAAGAGATCAATGTCTTTGTCAAACGCCTGGCTGAGCAATTTAACTTGCTGAATGATATTCCCAGTGCTGCCAAATTTGGTGGAGCTACCGGAAATTTAAACGCACATCATGTAGCCTATCCGGAAATTGATTGGCAAGATTTTGCGAATTCGTTCGTGCAGGAAAAATTAGGCTTGTACAGATCCTTTCCTACAACACAGATTGAACATTATGACCATATGGCCGCCTTGTTCGACGCCTTGAAACGGATCAATACCGTGCTGATAGATCTCAACAGGGATATTTGGTCCTATATTTCTATGAATTATTTCAAACAGAAGATCAACAAAAATGAGATAGGGTCGTCTGCAATGCCTCATAAGGTAAATCCGATCGACTTTGAGAATGCTGAAGGCAATTTAGGGCTGGCTAATGCCCTTTTTGCCCATCTGGCCGCAAAACTACCCGTTTCACGTCTGCAACGCGATCTAACAGACAGTACTGTACTCAGGAATATCGGTGTCCCCATCGCACATACAATGATCGCTTTTAAAAGCACCATCAAAGGATTAAATAAACTGGTTCTGAATGAAGCCAAGCTGAAACAAGATCTGGAAGGTAACTGGGCTGTTGTAGCAGAGGCCATTCAAACTATTTTGAGGCGCGAGGGTTATCCAAATCCGTATGAATCACTAAAAGCTCTTACGCGGACCAATAGCATCATTGACAAAGATGCCATTCAGCGGTTTATTGCAAGCCTTGATATTTCTAAAGAATTAAAGAAAGAATTGAGCGCAATTACCCCTTCAAATTATACCGGGATATAAAAAAACCGGCGTAATCTACACCGGTTTATAATATTGTTTGAAGCTGCTTAGCTTTTCAGGAATTCCCCTATTTCGCCAAGCGCATCGGAGTTATAGTCCGCTTTTTGCAAGACCTGGATCAATTGCGCCAAGTGCGCAGGATTCATATCATCTCCAAGAACACGTACCAGGGCAAATCCTTTTTCCTTACTGTTTCCATATAAGACTACCTCATCAATAGATTCGTCCTCACCAAGGTATTTGACCACTCCTTTGCCATATTCCGAATTGAGTTTCATCAATTCCTTGTATTCTTTATTCTTAAGAATCGTATTTACCTTCTCAATTTCCGCCTGGTATTCTAATTGGTTGTCTTCTGTTTTTTTAAAGGCTAGCAGATTGAGTTTACGCAAAGATGAAAGTGCTTCTTTTTGTGCATCTGTAAGTTCTACCTCATCTAAATTAAGAATGCTGACGGGTACGTCAAGCGAAAGGAAGTTTGGATTCTCCGAATTGTCAACATAATACTCCTGTAAACTCTGGGAAGAGGAACAGGCTTGAAACAAACTCAGGGACAACATCCCCAGGATTGCAAAGGCTACTATTTTTTTCATGATGTTCTTTTTAGTGGATGTTGATGAAAGAGGGAAAGATGGGCGCAGGACCCATCTAACCCAAATTTAATTCAAATTATATTAGTTCTTCTTTTTCCCGGCCTCATTCAACTCTTCGGGAAGGTCCATCTTACTGGTGAGTGAACCGATCTTTGTAAGGTCTATATCCCCGGTAAGAGAAAGCAGTACCGTCTCTATTTGCCGATCATTGACTTCTACATCTACATTCTTTATACCAGTTACAAACATTAACAATTCGCTCACGTGGTCCTCATCTTTACCAGATTTCACATAGAATTTGATATTCGCGTCTTTATCCTTAACACGCATCAATTCTTCTAAAGAAGCAGATTTTAAGTATTTATCTACGGTAGTTTTCATATCAGCCGCGATGGCCTTATCCTCAGTAGCAAAAACTTTTAGTCCGCTTAAGCTCTGAGCGATCTCCATAAACTCTTTTGCTTCAGGATCATCAGAATCGATATTCATTTTGCCGAGCAAATTGAACATATTCTTATTAACTACCACTGAGCTAACATTATCCAGATCTTCAAACTGGTCGAAGATACTCTGAGAAAAGCCTGCCAGGGGCATTAGTGCTATAAGTGTGATTAATACATATTTTTTCATGACTGTCATTTAATTGTGTTTATAAATCTTTTGTTTTGTTTTTTCGAATTCATTTAAATAGGCCACTTTTTGGTTTCCACGATCCAAATTCTGGGCCAGTAATTGTAACGCGCGCTTTGTTTCATTATAAGCAAACTCTGCTTCGCG
Organism: Flavobacteriaceae bacterium; assembly: GCA_029861705.1. Classification (GTDB taxonomy): domain Bacteria; phylum Bacteroidota; class Bacteroidia; order Flavobacteriales; family Flavobacteriaceae; genus HDS-28. Next base: position 14,455 of record JAOTYW010000023.1, on the reverse strand, counting down.
TTGTTCCTGGTAGTTTTTACCAAAATATATGCCAAAAGCCAGAACGGCTACTGCTGCTACGGATAACCACCTATAATTAAATTTTCTTGGTTTTAGTGGTACCGAACCGGTGAACTGCTCTTTCTTGGCTTCATTTAAGTACTGGAAAAGGGGCTTATAACTCTCTAACTCTTGAGAAACATCTCCAGATTTAAAATAGGCGCTAAGTTCCTTCTCTTCGACCGATGTGGTTTCGGCTTCAAAGTACTTGTCTATTAATATTTTTATTTTATCCGATGCCATAATTGTGCTTTTCTAATAATTTTTCCCGTACTGCTTTCCTTGCTCTGGACAAGCTCACTCGTACGGTATTTGGCTTCATATTCAATAATGTTGCTATCTCTTCAAAATCGTATTCTTCTACATCTCTCAACTGCATGACTAGTTTTTGTTGCTCAGGTAATTCCTCCATGATCCTTTCTACCCAGGAAAGGCTATCCAAAGCTTCTACCTGCTGCTGCAAACCGCCTCCGGCTTCAGCATAGTTGCTGTGAACCAGTTTTAAGTTCGAAGCATGCTTGGATTTTAATTTATCCAAACAAAAATTCTTTGTCATCGTCATGGCGAAGGCTTCTATATTGCGATATTCGCCCATATCCGAGTTCTTATTCCACAATTTTAAAAGAACTTCCTGAGTTGCGTCCTCAGCTTCTTCCCGCGAAACGAGCAACCGCTTTGCCAGCCGATACAGCTTATCCTTAAAAGGCATAACTACATCTAAAAACTCTCCTTGTGTCATTACTGGTTGCTCTCTTTTTGGTTCCTGGTAATCTATAAGCAAGACGACGCTTGGTCTAAATTGTTACAAAAAAGTTTTTTTTTCCTATAGATGTCTGTAAATTAGACATTCTCAAAGCAAAAATCACCAAAGTAAACCGGCCCCTCCTATTAAATACCCTAGGCATAATATGGGCGGTTCTCTTTGGAATGAAGTTTGCAGCGATAACTTGAAAAAAAAATGAAAAAGATGAAAAAGTTTTATGCCTTACTCCTGGGCTTGCTTTTAATTGTGTCATGCAGCAAAAGCGACGACGGTCCCGGCGGGCCTGACCCTAATGCCGACGTTACCGTACAGGACTTTATGTGGAAAGCCATGAATCTATGGTATTTCTGGCAATCCGATGTAGCCAACCTGGCCGATGACCGTTTCTCAACTGACCAGGAATACACCAATTTCCTGGCTGCTACGTCTGATCCGTCTGATTTTTTCTTTGACCAACTTCTTTTTAACGAAGACCGCTTTAGTTTTCTAAATTCAGATTATACAGAATTAACACAAAATTTATCAGGTATCTCCAGAAGTAACGGCCTAGAATTTGGCCTGTTCCTATTTCAGGACAGTGATGACCTGTTTGGCTACGTACGCTACATTATTCCTAATTCAGATGCGTCAACAAAAGATATTTCCCGTGGAGAACTGTTCACAGGCGTAGACGGTCAATCATTGAACATAGATAATTACAGAGATCTTCTTTTTGGAGATAATGCCACCTATACGCTAAATATGGCTGATATCAGTGATGGCGTAATTAGTGCCAACGGGAAATCTGTTGAACTCACTAAGCAGGAAGGCCTTTCCGAAAACCCGGTGTTTATTGCTAATACATTGGATGTTAACGGGCAAAAAGTTGGCTATCTGATGTACAATGGCTTTACAAACGAATACGATGAAGATCTCAATGCTGCCTTTGGTACCTTTAAAACAGAAGGCGTTACAGACCTTGTTTTGGATCTCAGGTATAATGGAGGCGGTTCTGTTAATACCTCCCGCATACTCGCCAGCATGATCTATGGAACATTTACAGATCAGCTTTATATCAAACAGCGATGGAATGAAAAATTGCTTGATGTTTTCGATCCGGAAGACCTGAAAGACTATTTCGCTGCAAACACAAATGCCGGGACTCCTATTAATTCCTTGAATTTGAGTCGTGTATTTGTTTTAGTTACCAATTCCTCAGCTTCTGCCAGTGAACTGGTTATCAATGGTTTAAATCCGTACATTGATGTAATCCTGATTGGAGAGACAACGCGAGGAAAGAATGAGTTCTCATTAACCATGGTAGATGATCCTTCCCGGGAAGGAGCACCTTATATATATTCTTCTTCGAGGGAATCCCAGATTAATCCGGACAACAGTTGGGCCATTCAGCCCTTAGTAGGTAGAAATGAAAATTCTGTGGGCTTCTCTGATTACACAGATGGATTTAGCCCTACAATTATGTTACAAGAAGATCTTGAAAATCTTGGCACATTAGGGGATCCAAACGAACCCTTGTTGGCAAGAGCGTTACAGGAGATCGATGGTGCCGGTGCTAAACGAGATTTTACAGTTGGCACGCCTATAGAACTATATACAAGTTCCAGAATGTTCCAACCTATTAAGGACAATATGATCCTGGACAAGCCGCTGAATATTAAATTCAAATAATAGCATTAATGGCGCCGCTAAGGCGCCTTTTTTTATAGGTTGATAAGAGCGCCCAATCGCAGATTCCTTCCCTGTGTATTAAAGCCAATAATCTCTGTATACGAGCTGTTAAAAAGATTATCCATACGGGCGAATAGCTGGATTTTGTCTACAATCAAGTCGTGAGTAACATGTAGATTGAACAAAGAAAATGCCTTTAGTGTTTCATTTGAAAAAGTGTTGAAGTCTGTGTCTAAACGATTGCCGGTATATGAATACTGTAGCATTATTGAAGTGTCTTTAGAAAAGGACCAAATTCCTTGAAATGCAGCCTTATGTTTTGGTATGCGCAGTGCTGCATCTCCTTGCCTTTCGGTAAATGTATAATTCGCTGTCAATTTCAATGTTTGTAGTGCATTCCAGCCCATGTCCATTTCAACACCCTTGACGTCTGTTCTCATAACCGCATTCTCATATTGGAAGTCGATATTATCAAAAATGACGGCATCTTCTTCCGCTCTGTCAAAGTAAGCAACACCAAGATGAAACCCATTGTCTAATACCACTTGCCCTCCTATTTCAGCTGTACTGTTGCGTTCTGGTTCCAGCGAAGCATTGGCTCCGAAATCGCCATATAATTGATTGAGAGTCGGGGTTAGATACGCGGTTGCATAGCTAGCAAAAATCTTTAAGTCAGCATTTCGGATTTGCGTATTAAATACAGGATTCAGAGAGTATACAAGCTCTGAATCATAGCTAGAATGAGTATGCATTCTGGCACCGGCATTGATGCGAATTTTGGGGCTTAAAATACCTTGGAAATGAATATATGGATCCCATATTTCAAAAGATTCTTCTGCGCCCAGTACTGCCTTTTCTTTAAGAAAACTAAGCCCTGCAATGGCGTTAAGTCCCTCCGCCACAAGAAACTTGCCGTATAGGTCCGCCATCGTATTTCTCCCCTCAAAGTCGCCTGGAAAAGTACTGATGTTTTCTGATTTGAAGCCATTAGTACCAGCCTTCAAATGGATTTCTGTTTGTCCTGTACCATACTTGCCGGAAAAGGATAGTCCCTTTTGCTCGCTTAAATATGTATAGGGGGCATCCTGCAGACTAAAAGATTCATCATAATCTGTATTTAACTTTGCAAACGCAGCTCTTATACTTACATCCCAATTTTCTGTAATATCCCAGCCTATATGAGCCCCAGCCGTGGTCTGTTCATTTTTATCATCTTCATTTGCTATAGTACTAATAGAAGAGATCCCATCGGCATAATTATGCCCAAAATCTGCCCCAAATGACAGGCTTCCCGACTTGCCATTTAATACTACATTATTACTCGAAGTAGTTGTCTTAAAGTTTTGATCCTCAGTGGTTTGATTTGTTCCAAAAGAAGTAGTTATCTGGGTAAACAAGCCATTTTTAGTGGCCTTTTTCGTTGTTATATAGAGCACAGCAGAAGCTGCATTCGCCCCGTATAATGTACTATTTGCGCCCTTGATGATCTCAATGCTTTCAACAGATGCCGGATTCAAAAGTCTCAGGTCAAAGGTGCCGGAAAACGAGGAAGGATCACTGACCCTTACACCATCAATAAAGACAACTACTTGGCGACCGCGGCCGCCTCGTGCAAAAATACCCAATACTTCTCCCTGCCTGCTTCTGCTGCCATTGATCTCAATACCGGCTTGTCGATTAATGATCTCGGCCATGGACTGACCCACAGATCGCGAAAGTTCATCCTGTCCAATGCGAATCACCATCTTTCCGGATTCCCTCCGCTTGCTTTCAAATTTGGTTTCACTCAATAATACCTCATCCAGATAGTGGATCTGAGTCGTGTCTGTTGAAACTTGGCTAAATCCACAAAGAGATGCACCCAGAAAGAGCATCAAAATAATACTTCTTCTCATTTGCTGTAATTAGCGGGATCGCATAAAACCGGAGTTCACACGCACTTCTATCCCGAAAGTGATACGTAATCAATTAACATCAGGCAGGTCTCCTGGCTCGCGTAGTATTGCGCCTTCCCATCTATTTAACCAGACAGTGGCTTTGGTTGCAACACCCATTGGTTTCCCAATTCAGCTTACAGTTGCGGGAACAGCTCCGGAATTATACATCAGGTATTCACCGGATTCCCTTTTAATGCCTCTCTCCTGACTAGAAAGAAGCAACCTTAACAGATGCGAAGGTACAATAAAGCCCATTCTTTTTAGCCATTAATTTTAATCCTACATTTGAAAAATAATGGACTCAGTAAAAAGATATTTCCTGCTATTTTGTGCCTGTACAGTCCTGGTAATTTCATGCCGGATGGATAAAGAAAAGATACATCAGTCGATCAATTCTGTTTCGCAACAGATAAAATACGCCAGAGGTTTTCAGCTGACAAAACAAACGAATGGCACTACCCTATTGCAGATCACTTCTCCCTGGCCTGGCGCCGATAAGCAATTTTCTTATCTACTGGTTCCCAAGGATATAGACTTAGAAAAAGATTCACTTGCAACCGCAGTAGATGCTCTGATCCCCGTCCCAGTTGGAAAATATATTGCTACAAGTACCACACATATTCCTGCCCTGGAGTCACTGGGAGCGCTCGATGGTCTGGTGGGTTTCCCGGGAACTCAATACGTCTCATCCGAAAAAGCAAGAGCAGAGATAGATTCGGGGCATATCCAGGAACTTGGAGCCAATGAGTCGCTTAATACAGAAATGACCCTGGTATTAGATCCTGAAATTGTATTTGGGTTTTCTATTTCCGATAAGAACAGTAGTTATGAATTCCTGGAAGATGCAGGCATCCCAGTGATCTATAATGGCGACTGGACAGAAAACAGTCCGCTTGGAAAAGCCGAATGGATTCGTTTCTTTGCACCCTTTTTTGGAAAAGAGAAGGAAGCCGATAGTATCTTTTCCGCTATTGAAACTAATTATTTGGAAGCTAAATTACTTGCGTCTGGATCACAAAATAGTCCCAGGGTAATGAGTGGGGCCTTATACAAAGATGTCTGGTATCTTCCCGGTGGTGATAGCTGGGCTGCCCAATTTATTGAAGACGCCAACGGTGAATATATCTGGGCAGAGACCCAGGGAACAGGCAGCTTATCTTTAAGCATGGAACACGTGCTGGAACGCGCTTCCAATGCCGATGTATGGATATCCCCCTCCCAATTTACATCTACGGAGGAACTCCTGCTTGCCAGCCCGCATTACGCTCAGTTTAAACCGCTTAAGCAAAAACGAATTTATACTTATGCCCTCAATAAAGGGGTCACAGGCGGACTCATCTATTTTGAATCGGCTCCTCAGCGACCTGATTTGGTGCTAAAAGACCTTATCCATATCTTTCATCCCGACTTGTTACCGAAATACCAACCACATTTTTTTAGTCCCTTAGAATAAGTGTCTTTACGCGCAAAACATACACTGCCATTTATATTTTTATTCCTCCTCCTGTGCCTTTGTTTTCTATTGAATATTGGTCTGGGTTCTGTTGAGATCCCTCTATCGGATATATGGAATTCCTTATTTGATTCTGAGACGCAGGAAGGCAATACGGCATACATAGTAAGGCATTATCGCTTACCTAAGGCGTTGACGGCTATTTTGGTTGGGGCCGGACTTTCCCTGAGTGGTCTATTAATGCAAACCCTATTTAGAAATCCGCTTGCAGGGCCTTTTGTCCTGGGTATTAGTTCAGGTGCGAGTCTGGGTGCTGCCATATTGCTGATGGGAGGAGCATTATTGGGTGGCACTGCTTCTTATTTCTTATATGGAGATGTCGCACTTACGGTCGCAGCAAGCCTGGGGAGTTTTCTGGTTTTAGCTGTAGTCGTCTATGTGGCCTCCAAGGTGAGGGATACATTGGCATTATTGATCATCGGACTTATGTTTGGTAGCCTCACGGCTGCGCTTGTTTCGATTTTGTCTTATTTCGCAGATTCCGAGGAATTACAGCGATTTATATTTTGGACATTTGGAAGCGTAGGTAATCTGAGTTGGCCACAGGTAGGTATTCTTGGTATCTGTGTAAGCCTTGGTATTTTTATTTCAATAGGCATGATTAAAACGCTTAATTCCTTCCTTTTAGGCGAGCAATATGCTATTAGCATGGGGGTATCTATTCCTCGTTCTCGTTTTTGGATTATTGCAGCAACAGGGATTCTCGCAGGAGCCGTGACTGCCTTTGCGGGACCCATTGCTTTTATTGGATTAGCTGTTCCACATTTATGCCGGCAATTATTTGCTAGTACTGATCATCGGGTCTTGGTTCCTGCAGTACTGCTATATGGTCCCATATTGCTTTTACTTTGTGATACCGTAGCGCAAATGCCTTCATCGGCCTATGTTCTCCCTATTAACGCCATTACTTCCCTGGTAGGTGCGCCTATTGTTATCTGGCTGTTGGTACGAAAACGTAAAATGATATTTTAGCCGAAAATTATGCAAATAACCGTTAATTCACTACGTATAGGATACCCACAAAAAAAACAGGATTTTGTGGTCTGTGAAGACATTCAATTTCGTGCCTCGGCAGGTGACCTAGTTGGAGTTATAGGCAGCAATGGCATAGGAAAATCAACCTTGTTACGCACTATGGCAGGCCTGCAAGCGCCCCTTGATGGAACAGTTTTTCTTGATAGTCAGAATATTGCTGAGCTTAGTCCTAAAGAATTGAGCAGAAAAGTGAGTGTCGTGCTAACAGACCCGATCGCCACTAAAAACCTTCGGGTGCGAGAAATGATAAGTTTAGGCAGGCAACCATATACTAACTGGCTGGGCACACTGAGCCAGGAAGATGTGACTAAAATAGATCAGGTTATATCTATGCTTCATCTGGAAGAAATCCAGGATCGAAATTGTTACGAACTAAGCGACGGGCAGTTACAACGCGTCATGATCGGGAGGGCATTGACGCAAGACACCCCTGTCATCATTCTGGATGAACCGACGATGCACTTAGATCTCGTTCATAAAGTACAGCTATTGAAACTATTAAACTCCATTGCAAAGGAGTTACATAAGCTGATCGTATTTTCCACCCATGAGATCAACCTGGCCATTCAATTGTGTTCCCATTTAATGGTGATGAATAAAAATGGCACTGCCTATGGGAGTCCTGATGCTTTGATCCAAAAAAACAGCTTGCAGCAACTATTTCCTCATAAAGAAGTCTTCTTTGATCCACAAAGCAAAAGCTTCACTTTTGAAGCTGAGTCCTGATCAAAATTCTCATCAATACTGTATCTTTACTTTTATTGCCAAAATATGTCAGAAACACTTCTTTATAGTATACTAGGCCTGCTCGTTCTGGGCGCTGGTTATGTGATCGGGTATTATATTCGGGGCTTAAAAAATAAGGTGCAAAGCAGTGCGCTTGAGCAGCAGCGATCTACACTACAGGATCAGCTTACTGCACTGCAAATTCGGGAAGAATCCTGGCGCAAAGAGCAGCAGGATCAGACCATAACCATAACCAGGCAGGGGTCAGAGATCTCCCAGCTTATGACACGAAATGAAGAGCAACAAAAGGATGTAGAACGGATTCAGGAGAAATTCACAAAAGAATTTGAAAACCTGGCGAATAAAATTTTAGAGGAGAAAAGCACCAAGTTCACGAAACAGAACAAGGAATCCCTGGAGCATATTCTTAATCCCCTCAAAGAAAAGATCAAAACCTTTGAGGAAAAAGTTGATAAGACGCATAAGGAAAGTATTGATTACCACGCAGCCTTGCGCGAACAGATCTTTGGACTTAAAGCGTTAAATGAACAGATGTCTAAAGAAGCTACTAACCTTACCAAAGCCCTAAAAGGTGATAGCAAGATGCAGGGGAATTGGGGAGAACTTGTGCTGGAACGCGTTCTTGAAAAATCAGGCTTAGAGAAAGGTCGGGAATATTCAGTCCAGCAAAGTTTTATAAAGGCTGATGGTCTTCGAGTTTTGCCCGACGTAATTATTCACCTTCCGGATGGGAAGAAAATGATCGTGGATTCAAAAGTATCCCTGACAGATTACGAGCGCTATGTAAATGCCGAAGATGAGCTAAGACCCAAGCATCTAAAAGACCATATAAATTCGCTTCGAAAGCATATTGAGCAGCTGTCCGCTAAGAAATACGAGGATCTGTATGAAATTGAAAGTCCGGATTTTGTCCTGATGTTTATCCCTATCGAACCTGCATTTGCCTTAGCCATCAATGAAGATAACAAATTGTACAACCAGGCTTTTGAGCAAAATATAGTGATCGTTACTCCTTCCACCCTATTGGCTACGCTGCGAACCATTGATACCATGTGGAATAATGAGAAGCAACAGCGGAATGCCATTGAGATTGCCAGACAAGCCGGTGCCTTGTATGATAAGTTTGAAGGTTTCATTACAGACCTTACTAAGGTCGGCAAGAAGATGGACGAGGCTAAAAATGAGTATTCGGGAGCTATGAAGAAGTTGGTTGAAGGGCGTGGCAATATTATCACCAGTATTGAAAAGCTCAAGAAAATGGGTGCCAAAGCAAAGAAAACACTCCCCGAACCCATATTAAAGCGGGCTCAGGAATCAGACATGGAAGAAGAAGCCGGTTCTTTATAAGCTTGTACGGACACATTTAAAACTGCGAAAGATTCTCATATATCGCTAATTTGCATCCAGCGATTTGCAAGCTCAAAAGTTAGCAAGGAACAAGCCCGCGACTTTAGAATGACCTATGACGAGCCGGATTCTGAAAAAGAAAAGCATTTTCATTCACTGCAGAATGATAATATAAAGATCGAATTAGCAAGCCGCTAGATCAATGGATAAATCATCATATAAGATTGGCTTTGTCGGACTGGGCGTAATGGGATTAAACCTGGCCCGTAATACCGCATCACATAACTTCGCTGTCCTCGGATGGGATCCACAGGAAGAACAGCGCAGGCTTGCTAAAGAGCACCATATTCCATGTGCCGATTCTATTCAGGACATGGTAGATCAACTTGAATCTCCAAGAAAAATATTACTGATGGTGCCTGCCGGAAACCCGGTGGATCAGGTAATCCAATCTATAAAACCCTTCCTGGAGGCCGGAGATATCATCATGGATGGAGGGAACTCATTTTTTAAGGATACTAACAGACGATCACAATTACTAGCCGCAGATGATATCCATTTTATGGGACTTGGTATTTCCGGCGGCCATAAAGGCGCCTTAGAAGGTCCGGCAATCATGGTCGGGGGCAATAAAGAAGCCTATGCAGAGATCCAACTCATGCTCGAGGCTCTTGCTGCTTCCTATGAAGGCACGCCTTGTATTGATTATATGGGAAAAGATTCTGCGGGACATTATGTAAAAATGATCCATAATGGAATAGAATACGGCTTGATGCAGATCCTTGCGGAAGCCTATGACCTGCTAGTTCACCTGGAGGGGTATACGTATAAGAATTGCGCTGATCTTTTTCAGGAGTGGAATAAAGGCAGGTTGCAAGGCTATTTAGTCACTATCACAGCGGACATTCTTGCTAAATCAACGGGAAAGAATCCTATACTGGACGAGATCTTTGATGTCGCAGGTCAAAAAGGAACGGGTAGCTGGGCAGCACAAAATGCCCTTGAATTAGGAGTGCCTGTTCCGGGGATTGATGCAGCCATCCATATGCGACAAATATCGGGGTATTGGAAAGAACGCCAGGCGTTGAGCGATAGCCTTGATGGAAACATGCCAGCCCGGCAGGAATCAGGCATAGGGGTTGAGATGGTCGAAAAGGCTGTTTATTCTGCCATGTTATTGGTCTTTATCCAGGGCTTCCACCAACTTCAGGTTGCAAGCAAAGACTACGGGTATTCCTATTCGCTTTCGCAAGTGGCCAAAACCTGGCGTAATGGCTGTATTATTAATGCCCAAATGGTTCGCTTCCTGGCCGAGACGCTGGAATCAGCAACAACACATCCATTGCTGGTGCCGGCCATTTCAGATCAGTTGGAGCTTGCTATTGAGGGGCTCAGGTTTGTGGTATCACTTGCGACGCGCAATGGACTGTACCTGCCGGGAATGAGTGCTAATCTTGGGTATTGGGACGCCTTCTCCAGAGCTAAATTACCCACAAACCTTATTCAGGCACAGCGGGATTATTTTGGTGGGCATGGATATCAAACTTCTGCAGATAGCCCCCTAACGTCCTATCCATGGGAGGATAATGAAACTTCTAGTTAAATACCCTGCTCAGGTTAAATCCGAAGTAAATATCCCCATCTCCCCAGTCGCCCACTGCATTGCCAAGGAAGCCGCTTTCAAATGTGGGTTGTGCATTGGTAAAGTGCAGTTGGAAGACGTGGCCTCCTGTTTCAATATCTACACCTATTGATAATGGATTGACAAAGGGAGAGCCATCAGCCCGATTCAGATGCCAGCCATAGTCGACATTAAGTCCCCATCTAGGTCCCAATTTGTAACGCGTACCGATACCTAAGGCATATTGCGAATTATCCTGGGGGGCGTAATCAACATAACCCTCATAGAAATACGTTGGCATAAGTTGAAGTGAAAGATCTTCGTTCACTTTTTTTGAGATCAATACTTGCTGGGTAACCGAAACTCTGTCACTAAAATCAACCGGCCTGAGGATCAAATCTTCTTCTAATAAAGTATTGAATGCAAGCTGGCTATAACCAACAATGGTGACTGGCGTACGTTCATCTTGCTGGACTAATCGATATTTGGCCGAAACATCATAGGTTTTATTAAAACTGGAACGTGACACAGATAGGTTGAATCCATCGGAAAATCCGTAAAGGAAGTGCAGACGTGTATTGGCAAAATCAAGGCCGAAAAAATCGTCAAAGCCATTTTTTATGCTGCCGAAACGGTGCGAAACTATAAAGTAGAATTCGCCATTATTGACCATTTTGGTGGATTCAAAATTTACCACTTTGAGACCTTTGAATGCCGCAATAGCAACATTTGTGGTATCATTCTTATCAATTTCATCCAGAAGTGTGTTCTGAGAAAAGCAAATACAGGTAGTGAATAGGCACACGACGCCTAAGAAGGTATTTTTCATAGCAAATGAATAGGTTTGTTTTATTTAACAAAATTAAGGTACGAAAATTAGCAACCATATGCCAAGATCAGTATCTACTGAATAATAGTTTATCACAAATTATGTTAATATTTAATGAATTTATGAATTATTAAAACCCAATCATGAAAAAACTACTAAGCATCTTCGTTTTTATTGGATTATTGTTAACATCCTGTTCTAGCAGCGATGATGGTGGAGAAATTATCATTGATGATCCCAACAGTAATGAACTTACCTATGTAGGCACCATCAGGAGCATCATAAATTCGAATTGTACCAGTTGCCATGGCAACCCGCCGACGAATAATGCCCCCATGCCTTTAACTACTTATAGTGAAGTCCGCGGGGCCGTTGAAACAAGAAACCTGCTCGGCAGGATAAACAGCTCCACTAATCCTATGCCCCCAACAGGACAACTTCCCAGTGGTACGCGTCAATTAATTGAAGATTGGGTAGATTTGGGGATGCCAGAGAATTAAAGCCTGTGAGACACGTATTCACCCTGCTATGCTTACTTATACTTACTACCCCTGTATTAGGGCAGGAGCGACTGCGCACGTCCGAAGGTGTGATATCCTTCGATGCCTCTTCTCCACTTGAGGATATAGTAGCTGTAAATAACAAAGTCAATGGTATACTCGAACTCCAATCCGGAGAAATCGCTGTAGTATTATTGATCAAGGATTTTAAATTTCGGAAAAAACTAATGCAGGAGCATTTCAATGAAAACTATATGGAATCTGAGGCGTATCCAAAAGCCTATTTTACTGGTACGATAGTCGACTTTGTCTTGGATGAATTGGGAACGCAGAATCAAAAATTTCAACTCACTGGCGAATTAACGATACATGGCGTCACACAAACCATGAGGGATTCAATCCAGCTACGAAAAAATGGAGAACGCATTATTTGTAAGATGAATTTTGTTGTTCGAACCGAAGATCATAAGATCAAAGTGCCAAGGATACTCTTTAAAAAGATTGCCCAGGAAGTAAATGTCCGTGCAGAATTAGGTTTAACGGAGGAATAGAAATTATTTACTCAGATACATCTTGCGACGTGAATACAGATCGTAGAACTCATCATCCTTCAAGCTGTCAATGAATAAGATACTCTCTCCCGTACTTTTCATTTCTGGCCCCAGGTTTTTATTCACATTCGGAAATTTATTAAAGGAAAATACCGGTTGCTTTATGGCAAAGCCCTCCAGTTGTGGATTAAAATCAAAATCCTTCAACGTTTTTTCCCCCAGCATAACCTTGGTAGCATAATTCACATAGGGTTCCCCATAGGCCTTTGATATAAAAGGAACTGTTCTGGAAGCCCTTGGGTTGGCCTCAATGATATATACCATATCGTCTTTGATAGCGAACTGGATATTGATCAGACCCACTGTATTAAGTGCCAATGCTATTTTCCGTGTATGATCCTTGATCTGCTGCATCACGAATTCGCCCAGATTAAATGGCGGCAAGGTCGCATTTGAGTCGCCCGAATGAATGCCACAAGGTTCAATATGCTCCATGATCCCTATGATATAGACATCTTCTCCATCACAGATTGCATCGGCCTCAGCCTCAATTGCACCGTCCAGGTAATGGTCTAATAGCAGCTTATTATTTGGAATTTTACGCAAGAGATCCACCACATGCTCTTCCAATTCTTCTTTATTAATGACGATCTTCATCCCTTGTCCGCCAAGGACATAAGAAGGTCGCACCAAAAGCGGAAAATTCAATTCATCCGCTAGAGCCAGGGCTTCATCAGCAGTTGTTGCTACGCCAAAATCGGGATAAGGAATATTATTTTCCTGTAATAAGGTGGAAAAGCTGCCGCGATCTTCTGCCAGGTCCAGTGCCTTAAAGCTGGTTCCCATGATCTTGATCCCATACTTATCTAATTTTTCAGCGAGTTTTAGAGCGGTTTGCCCGCCTAGCTGAACAATCACACCTTCGGGTTTTTCATGCCGAATGATATCGTAGATATGCTCCCAGAAAACAGGTTCGAAATACAGTTTGTGGGCTGTATCAAAATCTGTGGAGACTGTCTCCGGGTTACAATTGATCATAATGGTTTCATAGCCGCACTCAGCTGCAGCCAATACTCCGTGAACACAGCAGTAATCAAATTCGATCCCTTGCCCTATCCGGTTAGGCCCGGAACCCAAAACCACGATCTTTTTCTTATCTGTAACCACACTGTCATTAGCTACATATCGCTTTCCATCCGGGGTTTCAATTTCCTCCTCAAATGTAGAATAGTAATAAGGAGTTTCGGCTTTAAATTCGGCGGCGCAGGTATCAACTAGCTTAAATACTCTGTTGATGTCAAAGGATACACGTTGCTTATGCACCTCACTTTCGTAGCACTCCAGCATATGCGCGATCTGCCGGTCAGCGAATCCTTTTTGTTTGGCTTCCAACAAGAGCGCTTTAGGTAAGGTCTCCACATTATATTTCGAGATCTCCATTTCCAAAAAGTGCAATTCTTCAAATTGCTTGAGAAACCACATATCGATCTTAGTGATTTCATGGATCCGGCTAAGGGGAATGCCTAATTGTATGGCATCGTAGATGACAAAGACCCGGTCCCAACTGGCGTGTGTCAACTTTTCAAGAATAAGTTCGTAGTCCTTATACCCTTTGCCATCGGCACCCAGGCCATTTCTTTTGATCTCCAGAGACTGTGTTGCTTTGTGTAAGGCTTCTTGAAAAGAACGGCCGATCCCCATAACCTCACCAACTGATTTCATTTGCAGCCCCAGGGTTCGATCCGAACCTTCGAACTTGTCAAAATTCCATCGAGGGATCTTTACTATGACATAATCAAGCGTAGGCTCGAAATAGGCAGAAGTAGATTTAGTGATCTGATTCTCCAGTTCATCCAGCGAATAGCCCATGGCCAATTTTGTAGCGATTTTGGCAATCGGATAGCC
>JAOTYW010000022.1 GCA_029861705.1 Flavobacteriaceae bacterium | reverse complement strand
GGGGTCTACCTCATCGAGGCTGTCGTATTTTGGTTTCTTATTGGGTGCAGAGTAATAGGAAATATCCTGAAAATTGGGTTTTTTGTAGTTTATATTTGCCCACTCAGGCTCTGTCATTTCCTTCCAAATCCGAAAGGCATCTAATCGCCATTCCGTCATCCATTCTGGTTCTTCCTTCTTTTTGGAAATGGCCCGAACAATGTCCTCATTTAAGCCTTTAGGAAAGGTGTCAGATTCAATATCCGTATAGAAACCATATTCGTATTCCTTGGTTTCCAGTTCCTTTTTTAATTCCTCCTCAGTGTATGCCATGAGATAGCTCTTGGTTTAGCAAAAAGGATTTAGAGAGAAAAGCTCTCTCCACATCCACAGGTTCTTTGGGCATTTGGATTATTAAAAACAAAGCCCTTTCCGTTAAGTCCGCCTGAAAATTCCAGCGTCGTTCCAACGAGGTATAAAAAGCTTTTCTTATCCACTATAATGCGTACGGCATTATCTTCAAATATCTTGTCCATCTCGCTTACAGTGTTATCAAAATCCAATTCATAGGACAAGCCACTACAGCCACCACTTTTAACGCCAACACGCACATAGTCTTTTGAAGCGTCAAAACCACCTTCGGTCATTAACGCGATCACCTTTTCTTTTGCGCCTTCAGATACTTTGATCATTCCTTATATGGATTAATTCTAAATAGGGTACAAATATAGCGCAAAGCACCGGTTTTTCCATAGATAATAACATTATTCTAACGATTAAAGAATAAGAAAAAATTATAGTGAAGTAAGCGGGATACTATCGAATTTTGACCACGACCAAGTCTGTGCCTCCCTTATGATTTATCCCCGTCATATCGGGGCTGGCAGTTTCACCAACCAGCAGAAGGCTTTTATCTGGATTCTCGACGGCGTCAAATGCAAAATCCAGTCCCATACCGCCAAACGTTTGTTGCCACAGTACCTGACCCGCATTATCTGTACGAAGAACCCACATATCATTCTCCCCGAAATTTTCAGAGCTATCACCATCAGTACTTTTCGAATTACCGGAAATGATGTAGCCGCCGCGCCTGGCAGCACGAATGCTTCGCGCTAACTCTGAGGCAGTTCCGCCAATACTTTTTTCCCAAAGCATCTCGCCCTGAGCATCAATTTTGATCATCCAAATATCAGATTCACCAAGAGGACTCGCAATATCATTATCTGAGGAAAATGAATGCCCAGCAACCACATAGGCTCCATCATTGGTGAGGCTGATATCATAGGCGATATCAATCCCGCTTCCCCCATAGGATTTTTCCCAAACCATATCTCCTTGGTCCGAAATTTTAACAACCCAGAAATCATAACTGCCTCTGGCGTTGGTGATGTCAAAATCGGCACTTTCTGATGCCCCTGCTATGACATAGCCTCCATCCCAGGCAGGAACAACAGAATAGGCTCTGTCATTATTTGTGCCCCCAAAATAACGTCGCCATTGCAGATTCCCATTAGCGTCTATTTTTGTGCCCCAAAATTCCCCGACGCCATGCAATGCACTGGCTGTTGCCTTTTCTTCATAGCCGTCTGAACGTGCAGAGGTGATATCCAGAAACCCTACAAAGAAAAACCCCCCATCGGCGGTTTGCATAATGTCATAGGAATGATCATGGCCTGAAAATCCAAAGCTGCGTTCCCACAGTATATTGCCCTTGGAATCGAGACGAAGGACCCAATTGTCATGAAATCCTTCATTATTGGAAGCATCCCCATCATCGCTCATGGCATAGCCGGTAATGGCATAGCCCCCATCGGCCGTTTGAATAATGGATTGGCCCCGGTCATCACTAGAGCCTCCATATGTCTTGCTCCACAATACTCCCCCTTCACTATCCAGGCGTAATAACCAGTAGTCATTAACAGCCACTGTTTTATTTGCAAGGTCTCCATCGGTACTGTTCGAAAAACCAAATATTGCATAGCCATCATCCTGGGTGTGGATAACAGCGCGAGGTGTATCTTCTCCACTCCCGCCATAGGCTCTCACCCATTCAAATTCCCCTAAGAAAAAGGTGTCATCTATCTCACCATTGATATTGTAGATCTCATCATCCTGGCAAGCTGTTAAGAGAATTAAACTGACTATGTAATATATTTTCTTCAAGGAGACCGCTAATTGGAACTCTGAACGATGAAGAGTCCCGAATTTATATCATTGACAACAATTTTACCGGAACTGAAATACGGGTATATACTCCATACGCCGCTAAATTCGGCTACATTGTTAATAGGGTAGGTATCAAAGAATCCTGTTTCCATAATGGTTTGGGAATCAATTGCTGATATATCCAATACGCGCATCCCTGCAGTATAATTGGATAAGAAAAACGCGTTCCCTTTTACATAACCATTGTGATCAATAGCTGAGGTAGGGCCCAGATAGGTGGTATGCAAAACAGGATTATCCATATCCGTCATATCAAATATCAACGTGCGCGAATTAAACAGGAAATTGATCTCATCCAATTCATCTCCAACTATTAAATATTTATGGTCCTCAGTAAACCAACCCTGGTGCGTATAAGCCGTATTGGAATAATTGATTACACTGAGATTTGAGGGATTTGATTTATCGCTTACATCTACAACTGCTACATTATTTTCATTGGCGCCAACATAAATCTCTTTGCCAACATGCTCTGCGTCAGGACCGTTGTAGGTAATTACATTAGCATCATGGGTATAGCCATTTATCGCCAGGCCACCATCTGCTGTCGGGTTTAGAGGATCCTGTATGTTAACAAAATGTGCGCCTCCAAAATAAGCGTCGTTCCGTGCCGTGCCTACAGCATAGGCATATCCGCTATCTTCGTTGATCACTATGTTATGTGCATTGCCAAAACCCGAAAAATTGGCGTCGGCAGTAAAGATTACTGGCGGATTAACTACATCGCGCAGTTGTGTAAGGTCAAATACCTGCATGCCGTGACCTCCGGCCTCTGCTACTACAAATGCATGATCATTGTACACCTTGATATCACGCCAGGCACTGGAAGATGTGGCTGTAGACAACTTACCGAGATAAACTAGATTTTCAGTGTCTGAAATATCAACAAAAGCGGTCCCGTCATTAAGGCCTACAAGTGCATATTCCTTAGAGGTCATAGGGTCTGTCCATCCCCAAATATCATTGGCAGATTGAGATCCAAATTCACTTAAAGGAATTCGGGCTAATAGATCAAATCCATCACATGGGTAAATACCCGCCATACCATTTTCACAGGCCTGGAAATTGGTGTCTTCGCCGTTATTATTGTTGTTGTTATTATTTCCGGAATTATTGTCACCTGGTTCGACCACTACGTCAGGGCCATCATCATTAGAACATGAAATGCATAGCAATATACACGCAAGTAGGAGCGAAATACGTTTCATAGCAAGAATTTTACATTGGATTGTCTAGTAAAGATACGGTTTATCCTACTTATTTTTGTGCTATGCTCGAAGACAAATCACCTCAAAGGACGCCATTGGATGAGATTGGCGAATTCGGATTAATCAAACATCTCACAAAATCATTTGATCTCAGCCATGAGAGTTCCAAACTGGGCATAGGAGACGATGCTGCAATAATTGGCAGCAGAGATCCTATTGTACTTTCAACAGATATGCTCGTAGAAGGGGTGCATTTTGACCTCGCCTATATGCCATTGAAACATCTCGGCTACAAGGCAGTAGTTGTCAATCTTTCTGATATCTATGCCATGAATGCCCATCCAAAGCAGATCACTGTTTCCATGGCGGTTTCCAACAGGTTTTCTTTAGAAGCCCTGGAAGAACTTTATGAAGGTATTGCACAGGCTTGCTCTTTGTATAAAATAGACCTGGTTGGGGGCGATACAACGACTTCTCAAAAAGGCCTCATTATCAGTATTACAGCCATAGGTCAGGCGAAAGAGGAAGAAATTGTATATCGAAAAGGGGCAAAGACAAATGACCTGCTAGTAGTGAGTGGAGATTTAGGCGGTGCCTATGTTGGCTTACAAGTACTAAGGCGTGAACAAGAAGTTTTTACCGCTAATCCAAACCACCAACCCGATCTTGAGCCTTATAGCTATATAGTTGAAAGGCAATTGAAACCGGAAGCACGCAAAGATATAATAGCGCTGTTAAAAGATCTGGATGTTCATCCAACGGCTATGATCGATATAAGTGATGGACTCTCATCAGAGATCTTACACCTCTGTGAAGAAGGTGATGTGGGCTGTGAATTATACGAAGAAAAGATCCCTATAGACCCAACTGTGATACGTGCATGCGAAGAGTTTGATCTGGATCCTACCTTAGTTGCTCTTAGTGGGGGCGAAGATTATGAGCTTTTATTTACGATTGATCAAAAGGAGTACCCCAATATAAAAGGCAACCCTCATTTAACCGTTGTGGGGCATATAACAGCCAAGAATGAGGGTGCCCATTTAATTAGCAGGAACAATACTAAAATTCCCATCACCGCTCAGGGATGGAATGCATTTTCCTAATAAATTTTATGCAACTTGATGTGTCTCTCTCCTTTTATTATAAAGGTCTTCGAGCGTACTGTTGATCTCCTTGTTTTCAGGAGTCAGTAAAGAAAGATTGCCATTTACATCTGTAGTAACTTCTCTACTGCAATGAACGCAGCTGTATTCTTTGATGTGCTTGGTAACATTTTTAGTCACGATGTAATGGTGACCCAGAATGGAACAAATAAACTTCTTCATCTTGTAGGTTTAGCTTTAAGCAAGATTCGGTTTGGGGAACCTAAGCTTGGGTTTACAATTTGGGTTAATTCAATTAATTATTGTCAAATCGTTAGCGTCACTCTAAAAAACGACAGTTACTCCTTTTTTATTGGATAAACAGTACATTTTTCCACTGTATTTTCGATAAAGCTCACATCTTTCGACAAAAAGCAGGATTTAGCCGACCAATTACCCGAAAATTATCGTTCCTTCTTTTCTTATTATTTCAGTTTACTTTGTAATGTGAAATTTTCCAAAGAAACACTGATCACAGCGCTTGCCTTATTCTCCCTTTTTTTTGGTGCGGGGAATCTTATTCTTCCTCCATTACTTGGGTTTCAATCGGGGTCTTTATGGTGGATCGTGACCTTGGGGTTCTGTCTTTCTGCGGTGTTGATCCCCATTTGGGGCATCCTTGCCCACGCCAAACTGCAGGGGACTATGTATGATTTTGCCAAAAAAGTTTCTCCAACTTTCAGCCTGGTCTATTGCACTCTGATCTACATCATCTCTGTATCCCTCCCTTCCCCAAGAACGGCATCAGTAACACATGAAATGGCCATCGCTCCATTTTCTGATATGCCTTCCTGGATCACAGCTTCTCTGTACTTTATATTGGTGTTCATTTTTGTCATGAACAGATCCAAGATCGTGAGCTTTATCGGAAAATGGCTTACGCCCCTCATATTGCTGATCCTTGTTGCCATTATTGGCATAACCGTATTTAATCCAAATCTGGAAATGGTGCTGTCCGATCTGCCAAACCCATTTTCTGTCGGGCTTTTGGAAGGCTACCAAACCTTTGATGCTATCGGCGCTGTAGTAGTCGGCGGTGTAATTATTATATCCATCAACCTAAAGAATCCCAAAGCAGGTTATGAAGAAAAACGAAAGCAAATCGCCCAGGCGGGATGGTTAGCAGGTATCGGGCTTTTACTGGTATATGCCGGACTTATTATTACTGGCGCCTTCTGGCAAGGAGGCTTTGAACCGGATATTAGCAGAACAAAATTATTGACCAGCATTGGAAGTGCCACTTTGGGCGCTACAACGAATATCTTTCTGAGTTTGCTGATTGCCCTTGCTTGTTTTACTACTGCAATTGGTATAGTGACTGGGGCTGCTGATTATGCCAAAGGCAGGTTCAACAATTCTCAGAAAGCATATACCCTCACAGCACTAGTGGGTTGTATATTAGGGATTTTAATGGGGCAATTCAATGTAGGCTATATAATAATGGTGGCCTTGCCGGCCCTCTTGCTCATATATCCTGTAACGATAGCTCTGATTATTCTAAACAATCTTCCGGAGCACTTTGCAACTACAAAAATCTTCAAATGGGTAATTGGCATAACACTCCTTATGAGTATTCCCGATTTTCTCGAAAGTGTTGGGTTTCCAAATTTAAAAGCCCTTATTCAACCCTGGGTCCCATTTATGGAACAAAGCATGGGTTGGGTACTTCCGGCAGTACTAGGTTTAGGAATAGGCTATTTTCTAGACAGGCGATCAGGCATTCATTAAAGATTCAATTTCATCCGGATCGATCGGAATTCCCGACATCAGATTTATTGGGTCTCCTTTTTCCTGAATGACAACATCATCTTCGAGTCTGATGCCCATCTTTTCCCCCGGGATATAAATACCGGGTTCTACCGTAAAAACCATATTTGGTTTCATAGCTGTTTTAAGGGCTCCATAGTCATGGGTATCCAGTCCTATATGGTGACTCGTTCCATGCATAAAGTATTTTTTATAAGCCGGCCTATCTTTGTCTTCATTCTGAATATCGGCCTTATCCAGCAAGCCCAGGCCTAATAATTCAGATGTCATCACCTTGCCTACCTCTTTATGGTATTCTTTCCAGATTGTTCCGGGAACCAGCATTTTTGTAGCTTCATTCTTTACCCTTAGCACTGCATTATATACTTCTTTCTGGCGTTTGGTAAAGCGGCCATTTACCGGAATAGTCCGGGTCATATCACTGGAATAGTTGGCATAGGAAGCGCCTACATCCATAAGAAGCATATCGCCGTCCTTACATTGATTTATGTTCTCTATATAGTGTAAGACATTGGCATTGAAGCCAGAGGCTATTATTGGAGTGTACGCAAAGCCATCGGAACGATTGCGTATAAATTCATGAATGTACTCCGCTTCAATCTCATATTCCCATACCCCTGGAGAAACAAATCGCAAAACGCGCCTGAATCCTTTTTCAGTGATGGAACAAGCCTGCTTTATTAGATCGATCTCTTCTGATTCCTTAACGCCTCGGATTTCTTGAAGTATAGGATTGCTTTTAGCCCACTGGTGTGCTGGAAAATCTTTTTTACAACGCCGAATAAAACGGTCTTCCCTTGTTTGCGTTTCCACAGCTTGGCGATAATGTTCATTTGTATTAAAATATATGGTATCCGCTTCAGTCATCAGGTCAAAAAAGACGTTATCAAAATCAGAAAGCCAATGAACCATTTTTATTCCTGATACCTTGGTGGCTGCTTCTTTTGTTAGTTTTTCTCCTTCCCATACGGCGATGTGTTCATTGGTCTCTCTTACGAATAACACTTCGCTATACCTGGTGTCGCTCGCATCCGGAAATAATAGTAGAATGGACTCTTCCTGGTCAACTCCACTCAGGTAAAAAATATCACGGTGTTGCTGGAAAGGAATGGTACTATCTGCACTGATGGGGTAGATATCATTGGAATTAAAAACAGCAATACTACCGGGTTTCATTTGGGCTGAAAATTTCTTCCGGTTCTTTATAAACAAGTCATTGGGTATGAGATCGTATTTCATTAAAGTTGATTTTATTCAAATGTACATATTCAATTATGCCAAACAAAAAAGGAGGCCATTGGCCTCCTTCGATATGTTATTATGAAATAATTATTTCGCCATTGCGTTCTTGATGGTTCCTATGATCGCCATGATCACACCTCCACCTACACCCCCTCCGGCTACACTACCTAAAATACCTGATAGGTCCATTTCTCCGCCTCCGGCATCAAGTCCGAGCATGCCAAGCAAATAGCCTCCAAGGCCACCGCCCAAAATACCGGAAATTGAATTTCCTAAAGTTCCGAGAGATAAGTTCTTTAATAATTTACCTGCGACATTTCCTCCTACGGCACCTGAAACAAGTTGAATAATCAACGGTAAATACTCTTCCATTTTATAATTGTTTATTAGTTAGATAATATGAATTTAACAATTATTTGATAAGATTAGCGCGAAAATCGTAAAGGTCGATGTTTCGCGTTGAGCAGACAAATCCCTATTTTCATCCACCAATAAAACAACTATTCAATGAAAAATGTACTCCTGCCGCTCTTGTTAGTAGCGGTGATCAACCTTGTCGCGCAACCGACGGCTAGCCCCGCAACTGATGTTATCCAGGCGCTGGAATTAAAAGAAAATGCCGCAAAAACTTCGCTTGTAAAAAATCTAAAATTCAGCAATATTGGTCCAACTGTTATGAGTGGCAGGGTAACCGATATTGATGCCAATCCGGCTAAACCTCATGAGTTTTATGTGGCCTATGCCTCTGGCGGTCTTTGGTATACCAATAATAATGGAACATCCTTTGAGCCTATCCTGGATAATTCAGCTACTCAAAATGTAGGCGATATTGCAGTGGACTGGAAGAATGGAACCATCTGGGTTGGAACAGGGGAAAACAATTCTTCGCGCTCTTCCTATGCTGGAATAGGAATGCTGAAGTCAACCGATAAAGGAGAAACATGGACGCATATGGGATTATCTGATTCTCATCACATTGGTCGGATCTTGATCAATCCAAATAATCCGGATGAAGTGGTCGTTGGCGTAACAGGTCATTTATATTCTCCGAATGATGAACGCGGTATATACAAGACCGTTGACGGAGGGCAAAGTTGGAGGAAAACCTTATTTGTTTCCGAAAATACAGGAATCATTGATGTGGCCCGAGCCCCGGGAAATTTCAGTGTCATGTATGCTGCTGCCTGGCAAAAAGATCGAAAGGCGTGGAATTTTACTGGTAATGGAAGCGAATCCGGAATTTATAAGAGTACGGATGCGGGCGACTCCTGGGAGCTAGTATCTACAGAGGGCAGTGGGTTTCCAACAGGAGATGGTGTCGGCAGAATAGGTTTTTCAGTCTATGATGAAAATATCATCTATGCTGTACACGACAATCAATTCAGACGCGATAAAAAAGAAGATGCTCCCTCAAGGGAAGGTTTGAGTAAAGATGATTTTAAAGGGATGACTAGCACTGATTTCCTCAATTTAGAGGATAAGAAATTGCAAGCATTCTTAAGCCAGAATCGTTTTCCAAAGAAGTATACTGCGGAAAAGGTAAAATCGATGGTACGCTCCCAGGCAATCAAACCCGATGCACTGGCCAAATATCTTGAGAATGCAAATTCGCTTTTATTCGATACTCCGGTCATTGGGGCCGAAGTTTATAAGAGCACTGATGGTGGCGCCAGCTGGGAAAAAACACATGAGGACTACATTGACGATTTGTATTTCAGCTATGGCTATTATTTCGGACAGATCAATGTAGATCCCGGTAACCAGGACAAGATATACCTCGGCGGGGTACCCTTGATAAAATCAGACGATGGCGGCAAAACCTTTTCTTCTATTAACGGGGATAATGTACATGCCGATCATCATTCCTTATGGGTCAACCCGTCTATGTCTGGACATCTGATCAATGGCAATGACGGGGGCATTAATATTTCATATGATGACGGCGCCAATTGGTCCAAACATAATTCCCCCTCTGTGGGTCAGTTCTATGACATTCATGTTGATAACGAAGACCCTTATAATGTATATGGAGGATTACAGGACAATGGGGTTTGGAAAGGCCCGCATGATGCCGAGGAATCCAGCAGTTGGCATGGATCAGGGAAATACCCCTGGCTTCGTATTATGGGAGGAGACGGGATGCAAACTCAGGTAGATTCAAGGAATTCCAATATTGTTTATACCGGATTTCAGTTTGGAAATTATTTCCGCTTAGATCTGGATACAAAATCTAATACCCCAATCCAACCCAAACACGAACTCGGTGAAAATCCGTTTCGTTTCAACTGGCAATCCCCCATACTGTTGTCCCCACATAACCAGGACATACTTTATTTCGGTAGCAACCATTTGCACCGTTCATTGAACAAGGGTGATGATTGGGAAACTATTTCACCGGATCTTACACATGGTGGCAAAAAAGGCAATGTAGCTTTTGGTACACTTACTACTATCTCCGAGTCTGAATTTGCCTTTGGCTTGCTTTACATTGGGACTGATGATGGTCGGATTCAAATAAGCATGAATGCGGGCGGATCATGGGAGGATGTTTCAACCAACTTACCCCAAAATCAGTGGGTAAGCAGGGTGCAGGCTTCGACTCATAAAAAAGCGCGCGTTTATGCCTCGCTTAACGGATATAGGTGGGACGATTTTACCCCTTATGTATATATGAGTGATGACTATGGAAAGACTTGGAAAGATATCGGAAACCAACTGCCTTTGTCACCTGTTAATGTAATCGTTGAAGATCCTCACAATGAAGACCTTTTGTTTGTTGGCACAGACAACGGTCTTTATGTAAGCTTTGACCGAGGGACAAATTGGGATCTGTTCCAAAATGGGATTCCGGAAGTGGCCATTCACGACCTGGTGATCCAGGCAGATGCAAAACACCTTCTGGTAGGCACCCATGGAAGAAGTATATATAAGGCCGATATAGCCAAGTTGGAAAAAATGAAGCCTGAGATCTTCTCACGTCCGCTCTACGTTTTTGACGTAGACAACATCAAACATTCATCTCGATGGGGTAATACTTTTTGGTCCTGGGGAGAACCGAACACCCCCGGACTTGATGTTACCTTTTACGCTCTGAATAGCGGACCCTTTAATTTTAAGGTCAAAACAGCAAATGGCATTGTTGTAAGTGAGACACAGATGGATGCAGATAAAGGATTTAATATTATTTCCTACGATGTTGCATTTTCAAAGGCAGGTAAAATGGCCTACCGGAAAAAAATAAAGAAAGATTTGAAAGCTGCTTCGGATGGGAAGACGTATTTACCTAAGGGAGATTATACAATTGTTATCTCCGGAAATAAAGTAGAAGAAAGCCTGGAGTTCAGTATCGAGTAAAAGAAGCTTATTTACCGATATGGAAAAGGGCTTCGCCCTGATTGACGACTGCCTGGTGATTAATACAAAAGACATAGCCGTCATAAGGAGCTTTCACCTGTTTTCTCCGTCTGGCATAGGTATCTGTTACGATACCTAGTTCCTGACCTTTTTTAATGGCAGATCCATTTCGGACTTCCGGAATGAACATTCCGGCAGTAGGTGCCCTCAACCATTTTCGTTCTGCTATCATGACAGATGTATGTTTTTCTGCATAGACCGGATCCAATTTAGGGATCATTTCAAAATGATGCAGTACATTAAGGATGCCCTGAATGCCTTCGAGAATCGCATAGTCATCAAAACGCATACTCTCTCCAGCTTCAAAAACCACTACAGGTACGCCTCTTTTAAACGCAGCATTACGAAATGAGCCTCTGATCAATCTGGCAGGGAATACAAATGGAGCCCGGAAAACCTCTGCGATCTGCCTGCTTACCTCATCCTCCTCCGTAAAACGAATCTGGGGGTAATTATGACGTTGTGCGCCGCCTGTATGAAGATCGATCCCGAAGTCGACCTGATCCAAAATCTGCGAAGTATAGTGATAAGCCATCCGGCTGGCCATCGATCCGGTTCTTGTTCCCGGAAAACTCCTGTTGACATCTTTTCCATCTGGAACATCCCTGGAAAAATGGATAAATCCAAAAATATTCAGAATAGGTACAGCGATCACAGCGCCCCTTTCGACATGGAAGGATTCTTCCTGAAGCATTCTTCTGACGATTTCAATTCCGTTGATCTCATCGCCGTGGAGACCGGCCTGAACTAATACTGTGGGCCCGGGCTTTTTTGAATTAAATACATAGATAGGTATATCGATCAGCGTCCCTGTAGGCAAGCGGTCTATACTAATCTTAAGCAGTTTGTGTTCGCCGGGGGAAACCGTTTCCTTACCGATAGAAATACTTTTGCTTTTTCCTTCTTTTGGCATTTTTTTCGACGAATTTTATGATCTCTTTGGCTATATCTACACCTGTTGCTGCTTCTATTCCCTGAAGTCCGGGTGAGGCATTTACCTCGATCAGCAATGGGCCTTGGTCTGAACGTATGATATCTACGCCGGCCACTCCTAAACCTAAATATTTTACAGCGTTCAGGGCGATAAATTGTTCTTTTGGTGTAGGTTCTATTGTTTCCGTATTCCCTCCGCGATGCACATTGGAACGAAATTCTCCTAAGGCGCTACTGCGTTTCATACTAGCAACGATCTTATTTCCCACAACAAAAATGCGGATGTCCTCCCCGTTAGATTCTTCAATATACTTCTGAAGCAGGATGCTTGTATTCATTTTATAAAAAGTGTCAATGATTGACTTGGCCGATTTTTCAGTTTCCGCCAGGATCACACCCAGACCTTGTGTTCCTTCCTGTAGTTTGATAATCACTGGCGTCCCCCCTAAGATCTTGATCTGTTCTTCAATATTATCAGGATTAACAGAAAAGAGTGTTTCGGGGATTGGAATGTGTTTACGCGCCATGATCTGAAGCGTCCGAACTTTGTTTCTGGCACGCGTGATCCCGAGGGAACGAGCTGTGCTAAAAATGCCATTCATCTCAAATTGCTTAACTATAGCCGCCCCATGCCTGGTGACTTTCGCCCCGATCCTTGGGATAACAGCATCATACATCCTGGTAATGTTCTCATCTCTGAAATAGATCTGAGGTTTCCCGGATCCCAATTTGACACTGCATTTTGTATGATCGATCACATCTACCTCATGCCCGGCTTCTTCCGCCGCCTCTGCAATGCGCTGGGTAGAATAAACTGAAAGGCTCACAGATAAAATGCAGATGTTCATGGTTAGTGAAAGTGAGAATTAGTATGGGTTAATACTCAGCAAAAAATACCTTTTTTTATTTAACCCGAATAAAAATAAAAGAATTTATACCAAGAGAACGTTCTTCAGCAAATTATGTTTTACCCAACCCGGGTTGATGGATGGCATGTTTTCTAATTATATTCCCTCTAAATAGCGATAGAATGGTCATTGGGAGTTTGTTAAAAATACGGCGGTACCCTACCTTTGCTACACTTAAATTTTGGCTATGGGTGCATTGATAAAGTCCTCCATTCTCCGAAAAGTCGTAATGGCACTTTCCGGATTCTTTCTAGTTCTTTTCCTGGCGCTGCATGTAACGATCAATTTCGTTTCTGTTTTTTCACCGGACCTTTTTAATGAGTTGTCTCATTTTATGGGCTATAATCCGTTTGTTCAGTTTCTCATGCAGCCAATTTTAATCCTGGGAGTGATCTTACATTTTGTTTTGGGTATCGGCTTGGAAATTCAAAATTCCAAAGCACGGACTGTAAACTATGTGAAATATAAAGGAAGTGCGAATGCTCCCTGGGTTTCACGTAATATGATCATTTCAGGCTTGGTGATCCTGGCCTTCTTAGGCTTGCATTTTTACGATTTCTGGATTCATGAGATCACATTTAAATATGTAGAAGCCAATCTGGAAGATCCAACAAGATATTACGAAGAGACAGTCCAAAAGTTCATCCCAATGTGGAGAACTGCTATTTATGTCATCGCCTTTTTCTTACTCGGAATGCACTTATGGCATGGCTTTTCTTCTTCTCTTCAAAGCATGGGCTGGAATAATAAATATACGGCCTCTGTCAAGGCATTCACCAAATTATATGCCCTCATTGTGCCGGCAGGTTTTATCATCATAGCCTTGTATCATCATTTTAACCATCTTAGTCAATAAACATGGGTAGCTTAGATTCAAAAATTCCTTCAGGTCCGCTAGCGGAAAAATGGACCAAGCATAAAAATGATATTGACCTTGTCAACCCGGCCAATAAACGAAATATTGATATTCTCGTGGTTGGAACCGGTTTAGCCGGTGGAGCCGCTGCCGCTACACTTGCCGAATTGGGTTATAACGTAAAGACATTCTGCTACCAGGATTCCCCAAGGCGTGCGCATTCTATTGCCGCCCAAGGTGGGATCAATGCTTCGAAAAACTATCAAGGGGATGGTGATAGTGATTATCGTTTGTTCTATGACACCGTTAAAGGCGGGGATTACCGTTCCCGGGAAGCCAATGTCTACAGATTGGCCGAAGTCTCCGGAAATATTATAGACCAATGTGTCGCACAAGGCGTTCCCTTTGCCAGGGAGTATGGTGGCCTATTAGACAATCGCTCTTTTGGCGGTGTCCTCGTTTCCCGAACATTTTATGCCAAAGGACAAACCGGACAACAACTTTTATTGGGCGCCTATGCAGCCATGAACCGACAGATAAATCGAGGGAAAATAAAATCATATAACCGGCATGAAATGCTGGATATTGTCTTAATTGATGGGAAAGCAAGAGGTATCATTGCTCGTAATCTGGTTACCGGTGAAATTGAGAGGCATTCAGGTCATGCCGTTGTTTTGGCCACAGGCGGATACGGCAATGTATTCTTTCTTTCCACCAATGCCATGGGCAGTAATGTAACTGCAGCGTGGAGGGCGCATCGCCGTGGGGCATATTTTGCCAATCCTTGTTATACCCAAATACATCCAACCTGCATTCCGGTATCCGGAGATCATCAGTCTAAACTTACGCTGATGTCTGAATCCCTCCGTAACGATGGACGGATTTGGGTGCCTAAACGCTTAGAAGATGCCCAATCTATCAGGGAGGGTAAATTAGCGCCTACCGAGCTTTCGGAAGATGAAAGAGATTATTTCCTGGAAAGGCGCTATCCTGCATTTGGTAATCTTGTCCCCAGAGACGTGGCTTCCCGCGCCGCAAAAGAGCGTTGTGATGCCGGCTTTGGTGTAAATAAAACAGGGGAGGCCGTATATCTTGATTTTGCAGCGGCGATTCAGCGATATGGGAAAGAGAAAGCTCTGACTTCAGGCCTAAAGAATCCTGATAACACAACAATAAAGCAACTTGGTGAAGAAGTAATTGAATCCAAATACGGTAACCTCTTCCAAATGTATGAGAAGATCGTGGATCAAAACCCATATAAAACTCCAATGATGATCTATCCAGCAGTACACTATACTATGGGTGGACTTTGGGTAGACTACAATTTGCAAACAACCATTGAAGGATGTTATGCTGCCGGAGAGGTCAATTTTAGTGATCATGGAGCCAACCGCTTAGGTGCTTCTGCCCTAATGCAAGGCCTGGCAGATGGGTATTTTGTACTGCCTTATACCATAGGGGATTATTTATCTGATGATATCAGGACCGGGCCTATCCCTACAGATGGACCTGAATTTGAGGCAACCGAAAAAGAAGTATTGGATCGGATCGATAAATTGATGCAATCAAATGGTACACATTCGGTAGACTATTACCACAAAAAACTTGGCAAAATCATGTGGAATAAATGTGGTATGTCTAGAAATGCAGAAGATCTTAAGTCGGCCATAAGTGAGATAGCTGCTTTACGAAAAGATTTTTGGGAAAATGTGAAAATTCCCGGGGAGGCAGGCCAGTTCAATCAAGAGTTGGAGAAAGCCGGGCGCGTTGCCGATTTTCTTGAATTGGGCGAGTTATTTGCCAAAGATGCCTTGCATAGAAATGAATCATGCGGAGGCCATTTTAGAGAAGAATATCAAACAAAAGAAGGAGAGGCATTACGGGATGATGAAAACTTTAAATATGTAGCAGCCTGGGAATTCAAAGGAGCACCTTCGGAAGCTATTATGCATAAAGAAGATCTCGTCTTTGAAAATATTAAATTGAAAACGCGCAGTTATAAATAGAAGCAACTATGAATTTAACCTTAAAGATCTGGCGGCAAGATAATCCTGAAACAAAAGGGAAAATGGTAGTGTATCCTATGTCGAATGTCGAAGGGGATATGTCTTTTCTGGAAATGCTAGATGTCCTGAATGAAGATTTGATCAATAAAGGAGAAGAACCTGTTGCATTTGATCATGACTGTCGTGAAGGTATTTGTGGAACCTGTTCCCTTATGATCAATGGAGAACCTCATGGTCCGGATAGACTGATAACCACCTGCCAACTGCACATGCGCAAATTCAACGATGGGGATACTATTGTAATAGAGCCTTTTAGAGCTACTGCATTTCCGATAATTAAGGACCTTGTTGTAGACAGAACTGCCTTTGAGCGAATCCAGCAGGCCGGAGGATATATTTCGGTGAATACTTCAGGAAATACCGTAGATGCCAATGCAATTCCTATTGAAAAAGAAAAGGCAGATGAGGCGATGGACGCGGCAACCTGTATTGGTTGTGGTGCTTGTGTAGCTGCCTGTAAGAATGCAAGTGCAATGCTATTCACCTCGGCAAAAGTTTCACAATTTGCCCTATTGCCACAAGGCCGGGTGGAAGCTACTGATCGGGTATTGAACATGGTGCGGCAAATGGACCTGGAAGGCTTTGGAAACTGTACCAATACAGGTGCCTGCGAAGTAGAATGCCCAAAGGGGATTTCGCTGGAGAATATTGCCCGGATGAACCGGGAATATATGAGTGCTATAGTTAAAGGATAATCTTCTTATCTTATAAGAAAGGATTTTCCGAAACTCATGCAACTCAAGTCAAAACTGCCCGATTTTAAAACCTCTATTTTTACCATTATGAGCCAATTGGCTCATGAAGAAAATGCGATCAATCTTTCACAGGGATTTCCCAATTTTGATCCGGACCCCCATCTATTAGACCTGGTAGATCATGCGATGAGAGAGGGCTTTAACCAGTATGCGCCCATGGCTGGGATTTATAGCCTGCGGGAAGGTCTGGCGAAAAAATGCCAGGATCAATTTGGGGTTGCCTATGATCCGGCACATGAAATTAATATCACTGCCGGGGCAACTCAGGCCATTTATACTACGCTGACGGCATTTGTTCAGGACGGAGATGAAGTCATCATTTTTAAACCGGCTTATGATTGCTATGAACCCGCAATTTTGGCCAGCGGAGGAATTTCTGTTCCTATTCAAATGAAGGGAAAGGATTATAAGGTCGACTGGAATGAATTCAGGTCCAGCTTAACCCCTCGTACCCGAATGGTTGTCATTAATACGCCACACAATCCAAGTGGAGCCGTATTCTCAAAAGAGGATATGCAGGAATTGGAGACTTCTTTAAGAGGAACTGATATTCTGGTTTTAAGTGATGAGGTTTATGAGCATATTGTTTTTGATGATAAAAGGCATATAAGTGCAGCAATGCTCCCTGGTCTGAAAGAACGAAGTCTTATATGCTATTCATTCGGTAAAACCTTTCATACAACCGGATGGAAAATGGGATACTGTCTGGCGCCAAAGTATTTACTAAAGGAGTTTCAGAAGGTACATGAGTACAATGTGTTCAGCGTAAACCATCCGGTTCAAAGAGCCCTTGCTACTTATCTTCAAAATCCAGAACATTATTTAGATCTTGGGCCTTTCTTCCAGAAAAAACGAGATTACTTTTTAAAAGGACTGGAGGGCAGCTCCTTCAAGTGGACACCAAGTGCTGGAACTTATTTTCAACTGTTGGATTATTCGGCGATTTCCGATGAACCGGATTTAGAATATGCAAAGCGGTTAACCCGGGAGTTCAAAGTAGCCAGTATTCCTGTATCCGTATTTAATCTCGATAATGAAGATAGAAAACAGCTGCGGTTTTGCTTCGCCAAAACACAAGACACCTTGTCAAAAGCTCTGGATATTTTGCATAAACTTTAAGGCAGGGCTGTATAGACCAAATTTAAAAATTCTTCGAGTTTAGATGGTTCCAGCCAGCGGGTCACTATCACAAGATTGTTCTTTTGATCAATTACAATGAAATTCCCACCAAAACCGGCTGCATAGAACAAGGAATCAGGCAGCCCTTCCCAATGTCTGCTCCCTTTCTCGTTAAGCCACCACATATATCCATAATTTGGATTTGGGACAGAAGGACTAGTAGCTTTGTCTATCCATGCCTGACTTATTAGTTGTTCATTCTTCCACTTCCCATCGGCCATAAAGAGTAAACCGAAACGCGCCATATCCATGGTATTGATGAACATTCCGCCGCCAGAATGGCCGCCGCCGGAAACAGATTTCATTTGTACGCCATCGATCTCCGTCCAGGCATTATCATAGCCGAACCAACGCCAGGTTGTAGATGCTCCTATTGGGTCCATTACTTGATTCTTCAATACTTCAGGTAAGGGTTGGCGCCAAACATGAGTCATCGCATATGCGAGTACATTCACCCGCACATCGTTATATTCCATTACGGTGCCCGGCTCTACCAAAGGCCTGTTTTTCCAATCATCGATTCCTCCTTCTCTTGGGGGCCTGTCTGCCCAATCCAAGCCACCCCACAAGTTCCCACTCCAATCCGATGTTTGATGCAATAAATGTTCCCAGCTGATCTTGCTATTGTGCTTTCCTTCAAAGGTGCCATCCCACACAAACTGCTCCACTTTACCCTGAAGATCTGATATAAGACCGTTATCCCAGGCTAGTGCAGTTGTTGTGGAAAGAAAACTCTTGGTTACACTAAAAGTCATATCCACGCGCGAAATATCCCCCCATTGTGCAATCAGATAGCCATCTTTTAAAACCATCCCTGCAGGCCCGCCCCTCTTTTTAGTAGGACCTACGATTTTATGAAAGGGTTCCCTTTCAAATCCTTTTAGGATAGCACTTCTCAGATCTCTCGGGCCTGAATATTCATTCTCCTCTGCAAAAGATACTGCCTGTGAAAGTAGTTGGTCAGAAATATTGAATTCAGATGATTGCTTTGTTTCCCATTGGGGGTAGCGCTCCGGGAAATAGAGTTCTTGCGCCTCTATAATATTAGTAAGGAAGAGGAATAAACAAAGGATGTAATGAAACTTCATTGGATGTGGATTACGTCAGGAAGTTACTAAATCCAATTTCATCAACCAATCTATCTGTTTGTCTGATCCAATGTAATAAGGATGTCTTCCAAACTTTTCAAATCCATGGCGTTCATAAAAACGTATAGCTTTTGGATTTTCTTCCCAAACACCTAGCCATAAGTATTGCTTCCCTTTAGCCTTAACCAGGTCTATGGCTTGTTCAAGCATCCATTGACCCAGGTTTTGATTCTGATATTTTTGAAGTACGTAGATCCGTTCGAGTTCAGCTCCATCCATACTCTTAATGTCTGTCTGAGCGTCCTGATAATTCAGTTTGATATAGCCTACAACCTCTTCATCCACATAGGTGATATAAAAGAAGGAATACGGATTAGATAATTCTGCTTTTAAACGCGCCTCGCTAAAAGCTTCATTCAGGTAAACCTTGAAATCATCCGGATCATTCGCTGCAGCAAATGCGTCAATAAACGTTTGCCGGCTTAATTTGAGAAGAATGGGAAGATCCTCAGATGCACAGGTTTTCAGCATTGGTGTCATGTGAAGTAACGTTGATACACCAAAAATAAAAAAGGAGCTATGATAAAATCATAACTCCATGTAATCTTTAATTCTATTGTGAAATACTAGAGCGTAAAAATCTTTCTGAGTAGCAGAACTAGTCCACTATAAAAATCACTTCGATACACTTGCACTTCGTTCTCCGCTGGGAGATTGCTAATTTGAGTGTCCATAATAGCAACGGGTTAGATAGTGTTAATTTAGGTTTAAACTCTGGTTCTATTCTTTATTTTGGGTAAATGTAGAACGAAGGAGTAATATAGGGAAAAATATGTTGTCAAGGCAAGCTTTTTTGTGGTGTGTTCGATCAATAACAACTATATGTAAGTCAAATTGTTAAAAGGACTACAATTTCATTTCAGGTATTTCATCTTCTACGATAAGTGTCCCTTCTGTCGCTTCCCGGATCTGGTCTACAGTTACTCCTGGAGCTCTTTCGAGTAATTTGAAGCCTTCGGAACTTACTTCAAGGACAGCCAGATTGGTAACGATCTTTTTAACACAGCCTACACCTGTTAATGGCAAACTGCACCGCTTAAGGAGTTTAGATTTCCCTGCTTTATTGGTATGCATCATCGCTACAATGATATTTTCTGCAGAAGCCACAAGATCCATAGCACCTCCCATGCCTTTAACCATTTTTCCAGGTATTTTCCAGTTAGCTATATCCCCGTTTTCAGCCACTTCCATGGCTCCTAAAATAGTGAGGTCTACATGCTGTCCCCTGATCATATTAAAGCTGGTAGCCGAATCAAAAAAAGAGGCCCCGGCCAAGGTCGTGATCGTTTGCTTGCCCGCGTTAATG
>JAOTYW010000191.1 GCA_029861705.1 Flavobacteriaceae bacterium | reverse complement strand
GGTTGACGATATAATGCGTGATCCGATTAAATAAAGCCACCTTAGACGTCATCGCCTCATAGAACTTCTTCTCAAAAAGTTCCATTTCCTGTTCAATGGGTTCCCGTATTTTGGATACGACCTTCATTTCTAAGGGTGATTACCGGATCAAGTAAAAATAGCCAAAAATAAAAGGGGGTTGAAAGAATGCCTTATGAAATTACGCCTGCTCTTCCTTGTTGGCTAGTTGACCGCAAGCCGCATCAATATCACTACCTCGGGAACGTCGTACTGTAACTGTGATACCGGCATTACGTAAACTACGCGTATAGCGTTCGATCACCTCTTTGGAGGCCTGCGTAAAACGCTCGTCACCTATGGCATTATAACTGATCAGATTTACTTTGGAAGGTACCTGACGGCAAAACTGTATCAAGGCATCAATATCTACTTGCCGGTCATTGATATCCTTCCACACGCAGTACTCAAATGTTATTTTTTTTTGTGTTTTCTCATACCAATATTCCAGACTTGTTCTTAGGTCTTCCAGTCCGAATTGCTCATTAAAAGGCATGATCCCTGTCCGTGTTTTATCAATAGCCGAATGTAGTGAGACTGCCAGGTTAAATTTTACCTTGTCGTCTGCCATCTTGCGAATAAGTTTCGGGATGCCCAAGGTGGACAGGGTTATCCGTTTAGACGCCATTCCCAAACCCTCAGGCGAGGTGATCTTTTCAATCGCTGCCAGGACATTGTTATAATTCATCAGGGGTTCGCCCATTCCCATAAAAACTACATTGGAAAGTGGCCTGTTATAATAAAGCTTGCTTTGCTGATCGATCGCCACCACCTGATCGTAGATCTCATCCGGATTCAGGTTCCTCATGCGTTTTAAACGCGCTGTAGCACAGAAATGGCAGTCCAGACTACAGCCAACCTGACTGGATACACAGGCTGTTGTTCGCTCATCAGTTGGGATCAACACAGATTCTACGATCATACCATCATGAAGCTTAACTGCATTTTTAATAGTGCCGTCTGCACTTTTCTGCATTCGGTCTACTTCAATGTGGTTAATGACAAAGTGATCTTCCAGCAGGGCGCGGGTTTCTTTGGATAAATTAGTCATCGCATTGAAATCATGAGCCGATTTCTGCCAAAGCCATTCATAGACCTGATTCCCACGGAAGGCTTTATCTCCCCTGCTGATAAAAAACTCGCGGAGTTCTTCTTTTGATAGTGCCCGGATGTCTTTTTTCTTAGTGTCCAACATGGTTATAAGATAAAAAATCCCGCATCATTCCACACGGATCATGCAGGATCTTACCTATGCTTTTACGCTTCTTTAAATGATAAGCATGGCATCGCCATAGGAGTAGAACCTATAGCCTTCCAGGATCGCCTCTTTATACGCGCGTTTAGATAGGTCGTGTCCCATAAATGCCGAAACCATCATTAGCAGTGTTGATTTTGGCAAATGGAAGTTAGTGACCATTGCATTGGCTATGCTGAATTCATAGGGAGGGAAGATGAATTTATTCGTCCAACCATCAAATGTGTTCAACATATGCACGGAAGAAACAGCACTTTCCAAACCTCTCATGGCCGTTGTTCCAACGGCACAGATACGCCTCTTTTCATTTTTGGCCCGATTTACGATCTCAGTCGCCCGTTCATCGATGACCAATTCTTCAGAGTCCATTTTATGTTTCGATAGATCTTCTACTTCAACTGGATTAAACGTGCCCAGACCAACATGCAATGTAAGTTCTGCGTATTTTATGCCCTTGATTTCCAGCTTTTTAAGTAAATGTTTGGAAAAGTGTAATCCTGCAGTTGGTGCTGCTACCGCCCCTTCATGTTTTGCATAGATAGTTTGATAGCGCTCTTCATCTTCAGGCTCTACATCGCGTTTAATATATTTGGGTAATGGTGTTTCCCCAAGTTCCCGCAACTTCCTTCGGAAATCTATATAGGATCCATCGTAGAGAAACCTCAAGGTTCTCCCTCTGGAAGTAGTATTATCTATGACTTCTGCAACCAGACTCTCGTCTTCTCCAAAATACAGTTTATTCCCAATTCTTATCTTTCGGGCTGGATCTACCAAGACGTCCCAAAGGCGTTGTTCCTCATTTAATTCACGCAAAAGGAAAACTTCAATGCGCGCCCCGGTCTTTTCTTTATTTCCATACAAACGGGCAGGAAATACCTTGGTATTATTCAAAACCATAACATCTCCTTCTTCAAAATAATCGATGAGGTCCCTGAATAATTTGTGCTCGATCTTCCCGGTATCCTTGTGGACAACCATCAATTTGGCTTCATCGCGATTTTCGGCTGGGTATTCGGCTAAGAGGTCGGTTGGTAATTCAAAGTTAAAGTGAGATAATTTCATGTAGTGCAGGCTAAATTTTTTACAAGGCTGCAAATATACGACCCTGAAAGAGGCCTTGTCAAGCAAAATGAAATAAAATTACATATAAGTGATTAAACCCTAAATCCTAGTTTTTCCAGGTCATTCCAATATCCCGGGTAGGATTTAGACACTACTTCCGCTTCCTCGATCCGTATGGGATAAAGTATGGCAAGGGGCGCAAAGGCCATTGCCATACGGTGATCATGATAAGTGGCTATGGAGACTTCAGCTCCGGAATGAAGTGATGGTTTTATATGTAGAGCATCCCTGGTAATTGAAATATCGGCACCCAATTTGCCTAATTCAACACGCAGGGCTTCCAGTCGGTCTGTTTCCTTGATACGCAGCGTATGAAGTCCGGTCAGTTCACAACCTATACCAAGCCCAAAACAGGTTACTGCTAGCGTTTGTGCCAGGTCTGGAGTATCTCGCAGATCTAATTTTATCCCTGAAGGCAGTTTCCCATCTTGCTTGGTTAATCGTATCGAACCCTTTCCGAACTCAGTGCGAACTCCTAATGCTTCATAGATAGACGCCACGGCCCTATCTCCCTGCAGGCTATCTTCACGATATGAAGCCAATTCAATTGAGCTGCCGGCTTCGCTTAGTGCTATAATACTGTAGTAATATGAAGCTGAGCTCCAATCTGATTCAACAGCCATCTCAAACTTGTCCACCTTCTCACAAGCTGCAACCTTAATTTTATTCCCTTTAAAGGAATAAGGGATGCCCATTCTGGATAATAATTGTAATGTCATTTCAATATAGGGCCTGGAAGTGATCTCCCCAGTCAAGCTCAAAGTTAACCCGTTGGGCAGTGAAGGGGCGATCAGAAGCAGGGCACTGATATATTGGCTGCTCACATCAGCAGGCAAGGCAACCTCAGATCCCTTTAGCTCACACCCATTAATTTGGAGTGGCGGATATCCCTCTTTTACCAGGTAGATAATTTGAGCCCCCAGCTCCCGCAACGCCTCAACCAATATTTTAATGGGGCGTTCTTTCATTCTAAAAGAACCCGTTAGTGTTACCTGGGCGTAGGGCCGGGAAGCATAGTATGCCGTTAAGAACCGCATGGTTGTTCCTGCATGATGTACATCTATTAGGGATCCACCAGCAGATAATCCTTCCTTCATGGCAAAGACATCGTCTGAATCAGAAACATTGAGCAGCTTGACAGTCGGAAACAATGCCTGAAGGACTAATAAGCGATTGCTTTCACTTTTTGATCCTGTTATTTGGAGGTGGGCGTCCCTGATCTGAGTTCTTGGCCCTGTAACTAGTATATCCAATTGCTCTTTATTTGCTAGGAATTCAATTTCTTGTTTTGCTGATGCCGGTCGTGATCCCGATCTGCCTTGAGCTGGAGTTTTTTGTGGAATGCCTCCTCCAGGTCTATACCAGTCTGATTGGCCAGGCAAAGAACTACAAAGACTACATCGGCCAGTTCTTCGCCCAGGTCTTTTTCTTTGTCGGACTCCTTTTCACTTTGCTCACCATAGCGGCGCGCAATGATACGGGCCACTTCTCCTACTTCCTCAGTAAGCTGGGCCATATTGGTCAGCTCATCAAAATAGCGTACGCCATGATCTTCAATCCACTGATCTACTTGTTGCTGCGCCTTGGCTATGCTCATAACTCCTTATTTTTTGTGTCAATCATAATAGTCACCGGACCATCATTAACTAATTCCACTTTCATATCGGCTCCGAATATACCCGTGCCTACTTTCTTCCCTAAATCTACCTCCAGTTGTTTAACAAAGGCTTCGTACAACGGAATGGCTATCTCTGGTCTGGAAGCCTTGATATAAGACGGCCGGTTTCCTTTTTTAGTAGAGGCATGCAAGGTAAACTGACT
The DNA here is from genome assembly GCA_029861705.1 of Flavobacteriaceae bacterium. Classification (GTDB taxonomy): domain Bacteria; phylum Bacteroidota; class Bacteroidia; order Flavobacteriales; family Flavobacteriaceae; genus HDS-28. The sequence continues at coordinate 1,189 of JAOTYW010000191.1, read as the reverse complement.
CACTACGATGGCCTCTCCATTAACATCCTTTACTGACAAATTCATCACTCCATTCTCGTCACCAAATATTCTAAGGTTCACCAACTTGTTTGAAAGCCAGTTAATGTCTTCTGCACCATCTGCATCTTCAATGCCTAAAAGCACCAAGATTCCCTGGCCTATACTGGCTGTCAACACACCATCACAGATAACTGATGCCTTAGATACTCTTTGTATTACTACCCTCATCCTTCATCAAAAATATCCATTCTATATGTATCGTCTTCGCCAGTTACCATTTGCACATAACTGTGGTATCTGCTCGATGCGATCTTGCCTTCTTCCAATCCTGCTTTTATGGCACATTTTGGCTCTTCCAGGTGAAGGCAGTTGTTGAATTTGCATTCTCCTTTTAAGGCAAAGATCTCTGGGAAATAATCCCCGATCTCATCAGCATCCATATCTACGATTCCGAAGCCGCGTATCCCTGGCGTATCAATGATCTGAGCATCAAAATCCAGATCATACATCTCTGCAAAAGTTGTTGTATGCTGACCCTGCATATGCATTTCCGAAGTTTCCATTGTCCTCAGATCTAGTTTCGGAGCAATGCGATTGATCAGGGTTGTTTTACCCACCCCGGAATTTCCGGCAAACATGCTTGTCTTCCCTTCCATCAATTTCTTGACTTCGTCCACCCCTTCGCCTGTGATAGCCGAGATCAATAAACACTTATATTTAATCGCCGTATATACTTCAGCCAGGGCTTTTAGCTCAGACAATTCTTTTTTGGTGCATTCATCTATCTTGTTAAACAACAATATTGCAGGAATACTGTATGCCTCGGCAGTTGCCAATATACGATCGATAAAAACAGTGTACGTCTTCGGATTTTTCAGCGTGACCAGCAGAAATAACTGGTCTATATTGGCCGCAATGATGTGGGTCTGTTTCGATAATTTAACCGACTTACGGATAATATAATTCTGCCTGTCAAATATCTCTGTGATCAGGCCCACCTCCTCCTGGTCGTGTACCTCTGTTTCAAAGGCCACATGGTCTCCCACAGCTACCGGATTTGTGCTTTTAATTTCTTGCATGCGAAACTTACCTTTTATCCTGCATGGATAAAAAATACCTGCTTCCGATTTTACGGAGTACCAGCTTCCTGTTGATTTGTAAACAGTTCCTTTCACTTTGATATAAAGAA
>JAOTYW010000190.1 GCA_029861705.1 Flavobacteriaceae bacterium | reverse complement strand
GGGCAGTCCAATATGGAAATGCCACTGACAGGCTATCTGCCAACGGAACCTATAATTAATTACCAGCAAGAGATCGATTCAGCGAATTACAACAAGATCAGAATGCTCACCGTAGCGAGGAATATGAGTCCTATTCCGGTTGATTCGCTCAGAGGCAAGTGGCTGGTTAGTCACCCGGATACAGCAGAAATTTTTAGTGCAACAGCTTATTTTTTTGCCAGAAGACTTCACAAGGAATTTAACGTACCTGTTGGGATCATACATGGCAGTTGGGGCGGAACGGTAGCCGAAGCCTGGACCAGTGAAGAGGGATTGGCCGATTTCCCCCAATTTTACGAAGCGATTGAAGAGTACAAACAAAAGACAAGTGGCACCCAGGATTGGTTGGCGCAATTTAGTAAAACACACATCCCCATTGACCTCGAAACATTTGAAAACCAGGATTTTGAAGACGCGATGATCGCTGCTCCGGAATTCGATGATTCAAGCTGGAGTAATTGTGATCTTCCTCTAGATCAGGTAACTACAGAAGTGCTCTTGCCCGGTTCAAATATTTCACAAGATCTCCACGGAATATTTTGGTTTCGAAAGACTTTTGAGCTTCAAGATGTGCCAAATGATATGATTCTTTCCACAGGTGCCATAGACGATGCCGACATCACGTATTTAAATGGGGTGAAGGTTGGGTCTACATGGAATTGGCAGCAAAAGCGCGAATATTCCATTCCGGAAGGGGTTTTGAAACAAGGAAAGAATGTCCTGGCCATCCGACACTTTGACGCTGGATGGGGGTCTAATCTTAGTGGCCCAATACATTTAAGCAATTCCAGTGGGGACAGTATATCATTAGAGGGATCCTGGAAGGGGCACCTATATGCCGATATTTATTTAGGTTCCTTAGTTACGTACGATCTGGAAAAAAGTGATGCCTTGGCCAATAGGCCTTTTATCCCCTCCGGATCGCCAAACGAATTGCCATCATCTTTATATAATGGAATGCTGCAACCCCTCATTCCCTATTCCATCAAAGGTGCCATATGGTATCAAGGCGAAAGCAATGTAGGTAGAGCTGATGAGTACAAAAAACTATTCCCTGCAATGATTGCAGATTGGCGGAAACAATGGGGCTATGAATTTCCATTTTACTTTGTTCAGATCGCCCCCTTTGACTACGGTAACGGTCTATCTCCAGCCTTGCGTGATGCGCAACGATACAGCCTTCAAACAGCTAAGACTGGAATGGCGATAACTATGGATATTGGGCACCCGAAGAGTATCCACCCTGGAAACAAACAGGAGGTTGGGAAACGTTTAGCCTTATTAGCGCTGGCAAATGAATATGATGTAAAAGTAATCCCATCAGGGCCTTTGTTCAAATCCAAAACCTCTTACCAAAATACCCTAATGCTGGATTTTGAGTATTCAGGAGATGGTCTGCTTGCCGGCCCTTCCGGTTTGCGCAATTTTGAAATCGCCGGAGAAGATGGTATTTGGCATAAAGCGGAGGCGCGAATTATTAATGGCAAGGTGATCGTTTCTTCTAAAAGCGTATCTGAGCCCCTGCACGTCCGCTATGGGTGGAAAGATTACGTGGACGGCAGCTTGTTTAATTCAGTAGGACTACCTGCCTCCTCTTTTAGCTCTAAAGAATAATTTTTCTTTTTGGGATTAAATTAGTTCCAGCGATAACTCCCCAACATTAATTGCCCTATGAATATTGAAGATCATTTAAAATTTAAGGAAGGTAAGCCGGCTGTATTGACTGTGCGAAAAACAGATCAACTAACTCTCTTGGCTATTGGTCTGATGAAAGACCAGGTATTGAAAAAACATAAAACAGCTGTCCCGGCAACGCTGATAGTAGTGAAAGGCGCGATTCTTTTTGGATTGGGTGGCGAGAAAATCCCTTTAACAGCTCACGATGTATTTCAGATCCCTGTAAATGAGATACATCACGTAAAAGGTATGGACAGTAAAAATATCTTTATCTTACTAAAGGAAAATAATACTAACTAGGAAATTTACTGGTAGCGGCTCATAAAAATTATAGCTTATGGCAAGCGATAAATGGCAAGAAATGCTTCAATTCTATGATGATTTGGTCGCAGAATGTCCGCGTTTTGAACGCAAAGGAAAAACCATGCCCTATACCTCAGCGAATGGATATATGTTTTCACTTTTAAATAAAGATGCAGAATTAGGAATCCGATTTTCAAGTGAAGTGCAAAATGCCTATATAGAATCCATTCCAACAACTCTATACAAATCCTACGGTGCTATTATGCATGGCTATGTACTTATTCCAGAAACCTTGCGCAAGGAGCCAAAAAAATTGGTCGGCATGCTCAATGAAAGTTATGAGTATGTAATGACCCTTCCACCCAAGTAATGTAACAATCAGTCTTATGACTAAAAATTTGGAGTTCTTGAAATGATTCAAAAAAGATACAATAGGGTCTGATGGGAATTAATAAATATATCAATGAACTAAAGCGCCGAAATGTTTTTAAGGCTGCGGTTGCCTATATCGTTTTTGCCTGGCTCTTGCTTCAGGTCGGATCTACTGTCCTTCCCATCCTGAATGCCCCTGAATATTATATGAAGCTCCTATTAATCCTGCTTGCTGTTGGATTACCCCTCTGGCTCATTTTTGTATGGATATATGAAATTACACCTGAGGGCCTTAAAAAGACGCAAAGTGTTCCGGAGGAGGAATCAATTACCAGGGATACCAGCAATAAATTAAATAAGATCATTATTACCACACTATCTGTGGTGGTCTTGTTACTGGCATATCAACTATTAGGTAAGAGCTTTGCCGATGGCAGTTCGAAAGAAAAATCTATCGCTGTACTTGCTTTCGCCGATATGAGTCCACAAAAAGACCAGGAATATTTTTCTGATGGGATCAGTGAGGAATTGCTAAACCTCCTGGCGAGGAATCCGGAACTCAGAGTTATCAGTCGAACCTCTTCCTTTTCCTATAAAAACAAGGATGTTACAACAGAACAGATCGGAAAAGAACTTAATGTTACTCACATTTTGGAAGGAAGCATCCGTAAATCCGGGAATACCATTAGGGTAACTGCACAGCTCATTGATATCGAAAAACAGGGACATGCGTGGTCAGAAACTTTCGACAGGGATTACAGCGATATTCTAAAAATCCAGGATGAGATATCCGCCCTGGTGTCCGAAAAATTACAGCTGACCATATTGGGAAAGGATGCTAAAAATCGTGTTGTAGATCCGGAAGCATATACCTTATATCTGAAATCCCTATACCTGGTAAATCAGACCACAAAAGAAGCTTATGTTGAGGCTGAACCCTTAATCAAGAGGGCCATTGCTCTGGACGATTCTTACGCGCCATTCCATGCCCTTCTGGCAGGTATTAACCAGACCGGCTCATACAATTTCATGACTAAACCCTTGAGCGAAGCAAAGAAAGAGGGAATTGCATCTGCTCGTAAGGCCATTGAACTGGACCCTGAATACGGTATGGCCTATGTAGACCTGGCCAGCCTTTTGATGATGGATTGGGAATTTAAAGAAGCACAGGAAAGCATGGACAAGGCATTAGAACTGGATCCGGGAAATTCCAATATTGTCGGCACGGTAGCACTACACCAGTTCGGGGGGGTAGATGAAGCAATACGCTTGATCAAAAAAGCTATTCAGCTTGATCCCATCAACTATGTCAATTATTATAACCTGGCCCATCATTATTACCATCAGGGCAATCTGGCAGAGGCTGAACGCACATTAAACACGTTTCGGGACCACTATCCTAATTCCGGCTTGCAACATTATGTAATGTCGCGGATCAAAATCGCACAGGGAGATCTGGAAAGTGCTGTAGAGGAAGCGGAAAGAGAAAGCAATATCTTTTTTAGTCTGTACGCACGGAATTTTGCCTACCATGCTGCCGGTAGGGATAGAGAAGCGGATGCCCTTTTGGCAGAATTGATCGATACATATGGCGAAACAGAAGCGGCTAACATGGCCGATATACATGCTTTTCGGGGAGAACATGAAAAGGCTTTTAAATGGTTAGACAAGGCACTGGAGATCCGCGACCCTGTCATTCTGGAGATCCTTTATTACCCCAGTTTTGATGGAATGAGAGCAGATCCCCGTTGGAGCGATCTGATCAACCGAATGGGACTTCCTGATGATCATGGGTATCCCATGAACTAACAGGATGAAAAACAAAGTGGGCTATTCTGGGGCCCCTTTTGTAAAAAAGAGATTATGAGTATGAAGGATTGTACTATTGATAGGGCTTGGTCTGGCTTGAAATTTGTGATCCCTATTTAAGATCGATAACAATGATTCTTAGCAATCCAATTAAAAAGTTTTGGTTCATTCTGATTCTATGCCTGGTTTGGAATGTCGTTTTTTCTCAACGTCATCAAAAAGTCGTCTATGACAAGGAGGGGATTAAAATTTACAACCCACCATTGGAATCAGGTTTTATAAGCTATACTGCCTATTTAGCACTTCCCGGGAAGACGGTACATCAAGTAAGAAACGTTTTCCAGGATTATAAAGCACATACTGAATGGATATATCGATGTCTTGAATCAGAAAAGATTTCTGAAACTGATGGTGTGGTATATTTGTATCAAGTAAGCAGGAGTAATTGGCCTTTTAAGAACAGGGATCATATTTTAGTGATACAAATCCTTGATGATTCCAATAATAAATACCGTATTCGCTTTAAGGCAGAGCCTACATTTCTTGATTATCACAATAGACATGTGCGAATAGACGATTTCTATGGTGAATGGGAAGTCAGCCAGGAAGAGAGCGGTGTCCTTGTAAAAATGTTCACTTCTTTTAATCCAAAAGTGAATTTCCCAAAAGCATTTTTCAGAACTTTATCCAAACGCGTTCCATTGGAAACCCTAAGAAAGCTTAAAGCCAAATTGTAGTCTTATGATAGAAAAATTGATCGCCTTTTTTAAAAAAAGCCGTAAAGAAACTGAAAATGAAGTACCAGATGGAGTTTGCCCTAATTGCTGGGGCACTCAGGAATATGATAATCAAATACGGGTTTTGTATAAAGACAAACAAATTGATGTCAATAATCATCAGTCGAATTATGCCTTCATCAAAGATTTTGTTGTAAACCATGTAGATGGCATCCGACTAAAGAAAGGTGCCAACAGCTTGGAGTGTCCGACCTGTAAGGTAAAATACACTAAGGAAGCCTAGAATTCAATGCCATGGAAGGGAGCATCACCAAAAGAAGAGCGATCATTAAGCGTATACTATTTGGCCTTCTCTTTTTTTTTCTGATCTTCTTTATCGTTGGTTTTTTTAACGTAGGAGGAAAAGTATTATTGGGTACCCTAATCCCATTTGTACTTCTCGCCTTATTTCTCGTTTTCGTGATTCCGGGTTTGGAGACCCCAGTTTTAAAGAATTATTTATGGTTAACGGCTATAGCTGCTGTGGTTTTCTGTGGGGGG